>DASXJV010000029.1:0-1507 GCA_036497205.1 Bradyrhizobium sp. | reverse complement strand
ATCCATCAAAGGCAGCCAGTCGTCGCGCTTGCGCTGCCGGATGATGTCCTTGACGATCGGCACCAGGAGATCGCGGTTGCGCACGCGGTCGGCAGCTTTCGCGAAACGCGGATCGTCGGTCAGCTCGGGCCGCTCGACCAGCTTGCAGAAGCGTTTCCACAATTCGTCATTGGCGACGCCGAGGCTGATCCAGCCGTCGCTCGCTTCGAACGTTTCATAGGGCACGATGGTCGCGTGCGCATTGCCGCGGCGCTTCGGCGATTCACCCGTCGCGAAATAAATGCCGGCGTTGAAGCTGAGCAGCGCTGCGATCGATTCGTACATCGAGATCGAAACATGCTGGCCGCGTCCGGTGGTCTTGGCCGCATAGAGCGCGGCGAGAATGCCCATCGCTCCGTTCATTCCGGACGTCAGGTCGGCGATCGAGGTGCCGACCTTGAACGGCGGGCCGTCCGGGTTGCCGGTGATGTCCTGGATGCCGGCTTCGCCCTGCACGATGACGTCGTAGCCGGGGCGGTCCTTGTACAAGCCGGTGTTGCCAAATCCGGAGATCGAGCAATACACCATGGCCGGACGGCGCGCGCTGACGGCGGCGTAGCTGAAACCGAGGCGATCCATCGCGCCCGGCCGGAAATTTTCAACCAGCACGTCCGATGTATCGATCAGCCGCCACAGCACCTCACGGCCGCGCTCGGTTTTCATATCGAGCGTGATGCTTTTCTTGTTGCGGTTGATTGACAGAAAATACGCCGCTTCGTCGCCCTGATAGGGAGGCGCGAACGCGCGGGTGTCGTCGCCCTCGCCGGGTCGCTCGACCTTGATCACCTCGGCGCCGAGATCACCGAGCTGCATGGTGCAGAACGGTCCCGACAGCACCCGGGTCAGATCGACAACGCGTAATCCTTCAAGCGGACGCATGCGCCTTTTGCCTCATTTTTCCACGAACGTCATGACCGGAAAACGGATTGGTGTTTAGGGAGTGTTCATGCATCATTGCGGGGTGGCCGCTCCCGATCCGGCCGTATTAGCCTTAAGGCGTTCCATAGCAAGAACGTCCTTCACAAAGCAACGGAGACAGTTGGCATGACAAAGGGCGGAAAACGCGTGGCATGGGTGACCGGCGGCGGCACCGGCATTGGGGAAGCCGGCGCCATCTCGCTAGCCGAGGACGGCTGGATCGTCGTGGTCTCGGGCCGGCGCAAGGATGCGCTCGATACGGTCGTCGCGAAGATCAAGCAGGCCGGCGGTGAGGCCGAAGCCGTCGCGCTCGATGTCAGCAAGGCCGCCGATGTGCAGAAGGCCGCCGACCAGATCCTGGCCAGGCACGGCCGCATCGATCTCTTGGTCAACAGCGCAGGGGTCAACATGCCGAAGCGGCGCTGGGCCGACATGGAGCTGGAGGGCTGGAACCAGCTCGTCGACATCAATCTCAACGGCGTGCTCTATTGCATGCGCGCGGTGCTGCCGGCGATGCGCAAGCAAAAAGACGGCTGCATCATCAACGTCG
>DASXJV010000028.1:0-34723 GCA_036497205.1 Bradyrhizobium sp. | reverse complement strand
CACTACGATTTCGTCAATCCCGACATCATGAGCTATTTCAGCCGCCGCATGGAGCAGGCCCCGCGCGATGCCAACTTCGCCCTCGACTACGTCAAAACCCATGCGAAGACGCCTGCGGAGCGCGAAGCGGTCTGCAATGCGCTGATTTTCAAGACCAACGTACTATGGGTTCAGCTCGACGCGCTGTATCATGCCTATGTCGATGGCCATGTGCCGCCGGGCGCGTTTGTCCCCAGGGGAAAGTAGATACAAATTAGAGGCGAACCGATGGCAGGCTTGCGCAGCCGCAATATCAGTGTCAGCGAGGCGAGCCGGCCGCTTCTGCCCCGGCATGCCCGGCTGAAGTTCGATGAGACACGGCAGCGCTGGGTTATTCTGGCGCCGGAGCGGGTGCTGGCGCCGGACGAGATCGCGGTGGAAGTCCTTCAGCTCTGCGACGGCGTCCGCAGCGTCGAACAGATGATCGATCAGCTCGCTGCGAAATATGCCGCCGAACGCGACGCGATCGCGGCCGACGTCATTGCTATGCTGCAGGACCTTGCCGACAAGGGATTCCTAACTGAAGCGCGCGAGAAGGCCTCATGAGTCCGACGCTTACGGATGCCAACATAGCGGCCAGCGATCCCACCGACGGGCTCGCAGTACTGGAGCAGCGTGGCTCGACGGCGGAGACTTTCGGTATTCCGCTCGCGGTGCTCGCCGAACTGACGCATCGCTGTCCGCTGCAGTGCCCCTATTGCTCAAATCCGGTTGAACTCGAGCGCGGCGGCAGCGAACTAACAACCGAGGAATGGAAGAAGGTCCTCACCGAACTCGCCGAGATCGGCGTACTGCAAATCCATTTCTCCGGCGGCGAGCCCACCGCGCGCAAGGATCTGGTCGAACTCGTGCAGCACGCCAGCGATGTCGGACTCTACTCCAATCTCATCACTTCCGCCGTGCTGCTGACCAAGGAGAGACTAGGCGCGCTGGCTGATGCCGGGCTGTGTCACGTGCAGATCAGTTTTCAGGGTAACGAGCCCGTCGTCGCCGACCGGGTCGCGGGCTTCAAGCACGCGCACCAAAAGAAAATCGAAGTCGCGAGGTGGACACGCGAGCTGGATTTGCCGCTGACAGTCAATGCGGTCATGCATCGCCAAAACCTGTTCCAGCTTCCCGACATCATCCAGATGGCGGTCGATCTCGACGCCGACCGGCTGGAGGTGGCCAATGTGCAGTATTACGGCTGGGCATTGAAGAACCGCGCGGCGCTGATGCCGACTATCGAGCAGATCGAGGAGACCAGCCGCGTCGTCGAGGAAGCCGAAGCGCGGCTGAAAGGCATTCTGGCCATCGACTACGTGGTGCCGGATTATTACGCGCTGCGGCCGAAAAAATGCATGGGCGGCTGGGGTCGGCAATTCTTCAACATTTCACCCTCGGGGAAGATTCTGCCCTGCCACGCCGCCGAAACCATTACCGGACTCGAATTCGAATCCGTGCGCAGCAACCATTCGATCGCCTGGATCTGGCAGAACTCCGAAGCCTTCAACCGTTATCGCGGCACCGGCTGGATGCCGGAGCCGTGCCGGAGTTGCGAGTTCAAGGAAATCGATTTCGGCGGCTGCCGCTGCCAGGCCTTCGCGCTGACCGGCAATGCCGGCAATACCGATCCGGCCTGCACGCTGTCGCCGCTGCATGAGCAGATCTTCAAGCAAGCCGTGTCCGAGGCGGCGGCTAACAACAACCGTTTCATCTATCGCAATTTTGCTGGTGGTACGCTGGAGACGGGCGGCGACGATGACGCCTGACGCCGACGCGGGTAGATCCACAAGCAACCGCTCCGATCCGTTCGCGCCGTTGACGTCGCAGCTGCTGCCGGTCGGCGACAGTCATGAGATTTACGTCGAAACCGTCGGCCGGGCGGACGGTATCCCGGCGGTTTATCTGCACGGCGGGCCCGGCAGCGGCTGCCAGCCCGATCACCGGCGGCTGTTCGATCCCGAGCGCTTCCACGCGGTCTTGTTTGATCAGCGCGGCGCCGGTCGAAGCCGCCCCAAGGGCCGCCGCGAACACAACAGCCTCCCCCACCTGATCGCGGATATGGAAATGATCCGCGAGAAATTTGCCTTCGAGCGCTGGATGATCGTCGGCGGCTCCTGGGGCGCGACGCTGGCGCTCGCGTATGCGCAGGCGCATCCGCATCGGGTCTCGGGCATCGTCTTGCGCGCGACCTTCCTCGGCACCCGTGCCGAGCTGGAAGGCGCATTTGTCGATGTCCTGCCGCGCTTCTATCCCGACCTTAGCAATGATTTCCTTAGTGTATTGCCGCCTGAAGAACGCGGGCAGCCGCTCGACGCTTACTGGCGCCGCATTCTCGATTCCGATCCCGCGCAACACGGCCCAGCCGCCCGCGCCTGGTATAACACCGAACGGATACTTTCCGAGCATACCCCGGGGCGTATCCGCCTCGATCTCAATTCGCTGAACTCGACACATCCCCTGCCTGTCACGCCATTCATGGAAGCGCACTATTTCCAGAACGACTGCTTCATGAAACCGGGGCAAGTTCTGGCGGAAGCCGGCAAACTTGAAAGGCTTCGTGGTATCATCGTGCAGGGCCGCTACGATCTGCTGTGTCCGCCGGCGACATCGCATGCGCTTAGCGCAGTCTGGCCCGCTTCTGAGATTCGTTTCGTCGAGGGCGCCGGCCACTCGCTATACGATGCCGGCGTGAGGGATGCGGTGATGAAAGCGATCGCCGATCTGGCCTCTGGAATCACCGCATAAAGGACTGTCAAAAATGCCGCTCGCCGGAAAGGGAATGCTGCTGACGTCAATGGACATCGATTCCGCCAATGAGGCCGAATTCAACCGATGGTACGACCGCGAACATCTTGAGGAGCGCGTCGCCATCGACGGCTTTCTCGAAGCCCGGCGCTACGTTGCACATGAGGGCCATCCGAAATATCTCAGCCTCTACTCCACCGAAAGCTTCGACGTGCTCGACAGCCCGGCCTATCGCAACGCACTTGCCAGCCAGACCGATTGGTCCAAGGCGAACATCGCGCGTTTTAAAAACATGATTCGCGCGGTCGCGCGCATCACGATCAGCCGCGGACAGGGCCGCGGTGCCGCGCTGGGTATCATCCGCCTCCGCCCCTTTGCCGAAGGCGAGGACAAGCTGCGCATCGCACTGCGGGAGAAACTCGATCCGGAGAAATTAGACGGAATCATCTCCATGCACCTGATCGAGAGCGATCCGGCGTTGTCCAAGCCGATCACCGATGATCCCTCGGTTTCCAATCCCGGTGCTGGCGACTGGTTTGTACTGATCGATGGAACACATGTGAATGCGATCTCGACGGCTATCGCAGCGCGATTCATCGGCCCCGCAGCGTTCGAGTGGGGAACACAGATATCGGCGGGCGTTTATAATCTGATGTGGGATCTGGCCAAGAGCGACATTCGATCATCCTGAATCAATCCATGAAGCTCAGACGGTGACATATGCTGCACTGCCATATGCGTTGGAGCAGCATTAAAGCTGGGGGGCCAGACCGATAGGGAATGGCGATTAAGGAAAAACGGCTTTTCAGTGCAGCACCGATGATATTGAATGGCTCGACTCATTAAGTCCATGATATAAAAAGAAAACCATAAGAACGCCGTGATGAGCGTTCACAACAGAAATTAAAGGGCCGTGCGGCCTCTCATGCTGCGCGGACAAGGTAGGAATGAAACCGACTGATATTTCGGCGCCTGACTACTTTCATAAAGTGGTCGACTGCCAGTGGGCCTGTCCCGCACATACGCCAGTTCCAGAATACATCCGGTTGATCGCTGAAGGCCGCTATAGCGACGCCTACATGATTAATTGGAAATCGAATGTGTTCCCCGGAATTCTGGGACGGACCTGCGATCGTCCGTGCGAGCCCGCGTGCCGCCGCGGCCGCGTCGAGGAAACTCCGGTCGCGATCTGCCGGCTGAAGCGCGTCGCGGCCGACTTCAAGGATGACGTCAAACACCGGATGCCGCGGCCGTCGCCGAAAAACGGCAAGCGTATTGCGATCGTCGGCGGCGGCCCCGCCTCCCTCGCTGTGGCCCGCGACCTCGCCCCGCTCGGTTACCACTGCACCGTGTTCGATTCTGATCCGAAGGCGGGCGGCATGATGCGAACGCAGATTCCGAAGTTCCGGCTGCCGGATTCGGTGATCGATGAGGAAACCGATTACATTCTCAATCTCGGCATCGAGTTCAGGGGCGGCCAGCGCATCGACAGCCTGAAAAAACTGCTCGGCGAAAACTACGACGCGATCTTTGTCGGCTCCGGCGCACCGCGCGGCCGCGAACTCGAGATTTCTGGCCGCAAGGAAGCGGCTGCCAATATTCACATCGGCATCGACTGGCTCGCGTCGGTGTCGTTCGGCCATACCGACAAGATCGGCAAGCGCGTGATCGTGCTCGGCGGCGGCAATACCGCGATGGACTGCTGCCGCACCGCGCGCCGTCTCGGCGGCGAGGACGTCAAGGTGATCGTGCGTTCCGGCTTCGAGGAGATGAAGGCGTCTCCCTGGGAGAAAGAGGACGCCATTCACGAAGACATTCCGATTCTCAATTTCATGGTGCCAAAGGCTTTCATTCACGACAAGGGCAAGCTCACCGGCGTCACCTTCCAGAAGGTGAAGGCCGAGTACGATGCCGACGGCCGGCGCAACCTGGTGCCCTCAGGCGAACCGGAACAGACGGTTGCTTGCGACGACGTGCTGGTGGCGGTCGGCCAGGAGAACGCCTTTCCCTGGATCGAGCGCGACTGCGGCGTTGAATTCGACAAATGGAACATGCCCAGGGTCGATGCCAAGACCATGGGATCGACCAATCCCAAGGTGTTCTTCGGCGGCGACGCCGCGTTCGGCCCAAAAAATATCATCTGGGCGGTAGCGCACGGCCACGACGCCGCGCTTTCGATCCACAAGCTTCTCTCCGGCGAGGACATCACCGAACGTCCGCTTCCTGACGTGCATATCTCGTCGCAGAAGATGGGCATCCACGAATGGAGCTACGACAACGACGTCTCCAGCGACAAGCGTTTCAAGGTGCCGCATCGCGACAAGCTCGTCGCGCTGAAGGACATCCGCGCGGAAGTCGAACTTGGCTATAACGTCAAGCTGGCGCTCGGCGAGGCCCAACGCTGCCTGAACTGCGACATCCAGACGGTGTTCACCGCGCCGCTATGCATCGAGTGCGACGCCTGCGTCGATATCTGCCCGATGGATTGCATTATCTTTACGCAGAACGGCGAGGAAGCCGACCTGCGGCAGCGGCTGAAGGCGCCCTCACCGCATCTCGACCAGGACCTCTATGTCGCGGACGGCCTCAAGACCGGGCGGCTGATGGTAAAGGACGAAGACGTCTGCTTGCATTGCGGTTTGTGTGCCGAGCGTTGTCCCACCGGCGCCTGGGACATGCAAAAATATCTCATCGACATGACCTACGCAGGTACATCATGCCCGTCAAAAAGCCGATCAGCAGCGTAAACGACTTCGTCGTCCGCTTCGCCAACGTCAACGGATCTGGCTCGGCGAGCGCCAACGAACTGTTCGCCCGCTCGATCCTGCGCCATGGCGTTCCGGTCTCGCCGCGCAATATCTTTCCCTCCAACATTCAGGGCCTGCCGACCTGGTACGAAGTGCGGGTGACCGAGGACGGCCATCTCGGCGCGCGCGGCGGCGTCGACATGATGGTGGCGATGAACCCGCAGACCTGGGACAACGATCTCGCTTCGATCGAGCCCGGCGGCTACCTGTTCTACGACTCGACCAAGCCGATGCCGTCGTCGAAATTCCGCGCCGACATCACCGTGATCGGCGTACCGCTGACCGCCATCACCAACTCGACCTATACCGACCCACGCCAGCGCCAGCTTTTCAAGAACATCATCTATCTCGGCGCGCTGTGCGCGCTGCTCGACATGGACCCGAAGCTCGTCGAGCAACTGATCGGCGAACAGTACAAGGGCAAGGAAAAGTTGCTGTCGTCCAACGTTCACGCGCTGCATCTCGGCCGCGACTGGGCGTTGCAAAATCTCAAATGCCCGGTCGGCCTGCGCATCAAGAAATCCGACAAGGTCGGCGACCGAATTTTCATCGAAGGCAACGGCGCGGCCGCGCTCGGCGCCGTGTATGGCGGGGCCACCGTGTGCGCGTGGTACCCGATCACGCCATCGTCGTCGCTCGCCGACGCCTTTGCCAGTCATTGCAAGAGGCTGCGGCACGATCCCGACGGCAAGGCAAAGTACGCCATCGTCCAGGGCGAGGACGAATTGGCTTCGATCGGCATCGTCATTGGTGCGTCATGGAACGGCGCGCGCGCCTTCACCGCCACTTCCGGCCCCGGCATCTCGCTGATGCAGGAGTTTATCGGTCTGTCTTACTTCGCCGAGATTCCGGCTGTCATCATGAACGTCCAGCGGGCCGGTCCATCGACCGGCATGCCGACGCGAACCCAGCAATGCGACATCATTGCCTGCGCCTATGCCTCGCATGGCGACACCAAGCACGTATTGCTGTTCCCGGAAGACCCGGCCGAAGCGTTCGAGTTTGCCGCACAGGCGTTCGATCTCGCCGAACGGCTGCAGACCACGATCTTTGTGATGCTCGATCTCGATATCGGCATGAACCATCGGCTCTGCCGCCCGCTGAAGTGGGATGATGCCCGGCAATACGACCGCGGCAAGGTCATGACGGCGGAGATGCTGGACAACGGACGCGACTTCGGGCGCTATCTCGACGTCGATGGCGACGGCATTCCCTACCGCAGCTATCCCGGCACGCACCCGACTAAAGGCTCGTTCTTCACCCGCGGCACCTCGCGCGACCGTTACGCGCGCTATTCCGAAGAAGGCTCGGTCTACGCCGACAACATGCAGCGGCTGGTGCGTAAATTCGAGACTGCCCAGGATATGGTCCCGCGTCCGCTGCAGGCCAATGCCGTCAAGCCCACCAAATACGGCGTGATCTATTTCGGCTCGACCTCTCCCGCCATGGATGAGGCGATCGGGCTATTGGAGGCGCGCGGGCATCAACTCGATAGGCTACGCATTCGCGCTTTCCCATTCCATTCCAGCGTTGCAAGCTTCATTGCCGACCACGACTTCGTCTATGTGGTCGAGCAGAATCGCGATGCACAGCTGCGCTCGCTGATCGTCAACGAGAACGGTATCGATCCCGTCCGGCTGGTTCCGATCCTGCACTATGACGGCACCCCGATTACCGCGCGCTTCATCGCCGGCGCCATCGGCGACCACCAGGATCAGCTCAAACTGACCCCGCTCCGCAAGGTTGTGTCATGACCTATATCGCCAAGCCGAAATTCCAGCATCCCGGTCTTCCGAAGAACGATCTCGGCTACACCCACCGCGATTACGAGGGCAAGATCTCGACGCTGTGCGCCGGCTGCGGCCACGACTCGATCACCGCATCGATCATCGAGGCCTGCTATGAGCTTTCGATCGAGCCGCATCGCGTCGCCAAGATTTCGGGCATCGGCTGCTCCTCGAAGACGCCGGACTATTTCCTCGGCAACTCGCATGGCTTCAATTCGGTCCATGGCCGCATGCCGTCGGTGCTGACCGGCGCCAATCTTGCCAACCGCGATCTGATCTATCTCGGCGTCTCCGGTGACGGCGACTCGGCCTCAATCGGCTTCGGCCAGTTCGCGCATTCGATCCGGCGCGGCGTCAACATGACGTATATCGTCGAGAACAACGGCGTTTACGGCCTGACCAAGGGCCAGTTCTCGGCCACCGCCGACCGCGGTTCGAAGAACAAGCGCGGCCTGATGAATACCGACAACGCCATCGACCTCGTGGCGATGGCGCTCCAGCTTGGCGCAAGCTTCGTGGCGCGAAGCTTTTCCGGTGACAAGACCCAGCTGGTGCCGCTGATCGCTGCGGCAATCCAGCACAAGGGCGCCGCGTTCATCGACGTGATCAGCCCGTGCGTTGCCTTCAACAACCACGCCGGTTCGACCAAGAGTTTTGACTACGTGCGCGAGCACAACGATGCGGTGAACCGGCTTGACGTGATCAGCGGCCGCGACCCGATCACCGTCGATTACGCGCCGGGTACGGTGCAGGTGGTCGAACAGCACGATGGCAGTCGGCTGGCGCTGCGCAAGATCGATGCGGATTATGACGCCCACGATCGCGTCGCAGCGATGACATTCCTGCAAAAGCACGCCGTCAAGGGCCAGATCGTCACCGGACTCCTGTACGTCGATCCGGAGTCGGAAGACCTGCACACCCACCTCGACACTGTGGAAACGCCGCTCAATCAGCTCGGCGAGAAAGCGCTGTGTCCCGGCTCCGCCGTGCTGGACAAAATCAACGCCAGCCTGCGCTAATCAACTCCGGGACCATTGAACGTCCAACGCGCCTCCCGCGACTAAACAGCGAGTCGAACCCGCGCATCTGAACACGGCGCATGGTGTTGCGCCCGATTGGCCCACCGCGGGTAGCCGATCACGTCGTTAGTCACTAATTGCCAGGAATGTCATGAAACGCCTCTGGATTGTCGCCGCGATCGCGGTTGCCTCGATCACCGAAATTGAAGTTGGCCGCGCCCAGGAAGACGGCATCGACAAGGCAAAGGCCGACGCCTTCGACGTCAGGACGTTCACCAAACCGCCCGGTAACAAGACCTATGCCTGCTTTGTGCGACGCTACGACCCCGATCATCTGGCGCGGCATCCCAAGCAAAAGGTCAGCTCGATGAAGTTGCTGGTGTCGGCGGAAATTCCGGAGGACGAGAAAACGCTCAATTATTCGTTCCGCCTCGGTGTCAAGTATCGCCACCGGTCCGGCGATTTCGACTCCAGCGGTTTTTGCAATCACGTCGTAGCCGAAGACGCCGGCAATGAAATGCGTTTCGGCTGCGGCGTCGATTGCGAGGGTGGCGGCATCAATGTGGCGCTATCGAAAGATGATAAATCCGCGATCATCAGGCTCGAGCGGATACGCATCTGGCAGAACAACAAGCCCGACGACGAAGCGGAGGATTCCCTTGTCGCCGGCGCCGATGACAAGATTTTCCGCCTCGATCGCACCGACACCCGCGAATGTGCCTCGCTGGTGACCGACCGCAAGGAACTCGCCGCGATCAGGCACAAGTGATAGTATCAGAGGGAAGCCCCTCGCAAAAACACTTAGCATATCGGGAGAATGCCATGCATCGACGCAGCATTTTGTGGGGTGCATTTTTAGCCCTTGGGGCCACCGTCACCGCGTCTCGCGCCAACGCCGCCACGGACGGCGCGCTGCAAGCCAAGCTGAAGGTCGTCTATCACCTGAGCGACCTCGACAAAGTCACCTTTGTCCTTGGTAACATTCAGAACCATCTCGACGGTGTCGGCGGTCCCGACCACGTCACGATCGCACTTGTGGTGCATGGCCAGGCGCTGCGGGCATTTCACGCGACATCGGCCAATCCCGATACGACCCGACGCCTCGGCCAGTTTTCCAGGGCCGGCCTTGAACTCGCTGCATGCGGCAACACCATGAAATCGCAGAATGTTACGCTGAAAGATTTGCTGCCGGGTTTTATCAGTGCCGATAAGGGCGGCGTGGTCCGGATCGCGGAGCTGCAGTCGCAAGGGTATCTTTATCTCAGGCCCTGAGCGGGACCGGCCGGGGCGAGGCGTCCTGCACGAGGCAGGGCCGCCCGATACATGCCCAGCCCGCGCCAGGGCGTGTAGTCATCCAGGTCCAAAGGATCCATACTTGCGCTCACGTTGTTGTGCCGCTGCGTTCGATTCCCGCACCCGCGAGGTGCGCGGCGTCAATCTCAAAGATATCGACGTGTTGCAGTTCGCGGCGCTCAAGGTGGCGGCTGAAGCCAAATCTTGCTGACCAAGATCCCTTATGGGTCCGTTCACCTCGATTTCGCCTTCTCCGCCTACCTCCGGTTTGTGGGCAGTTTCGGACATGCCGCATTGGGGGATCCAAGGTGATCTCGTCGAGATGGGGTTTTTGCCTCGTATCATCACCATAACAATGCCCGCATCGAAGCTATTGTGACTCGTGTCCGGTCGTGCCGAGATCACCGAACCGCCGATTCCACGGGGATCGATTTGTCGTGAATGGTGTTATCCTGTGGGGAAACGCAATATATTCCCTCGGTCAGCACCTCCCCAAGGATTTGTTGACAAAATTCGGCTTCCCGCCTGAGAAAGCTGCTGGAACCCGAAAGTCGACCAGCTCGAACAGAACAGGGCATCATGAATCCCGTCAAAGCGCTCGAAAAACACGGCCAGTCGGTCTGGCTGGATTTCCTGGCCCGCGGCTTCATCGCCAAGGGCGAGCTGAAAAAGCTGATCGATACCGACGGCGTCAAGGGCGTCACGTCCAATCCGTCGATCTTCGAGAAGGCGATCGGCAGTTCGGACGAATATGACGGCGCGATCGCCCGGGCGCTGAAAAGCGGCGACCGCCCGGTTGCCGAGCTGTTCGAGCAACTCGCCATCGAGGATATCCAGCATGCGGCGGATGTGCTGCGCCCGATCTATGGTCATCTCAAGGGAGCCGACGGTTTCGTCAGCCTCGAAGTGTCGCCCTATCTTGCGTTGGATACCAAAGGCACGATCACTGAGGCCGAACGGCTGTGGAAGCACGTCAACCGCAAGAACCTGATGGTCAAGGTGCCGGCGACGCCGGAGGGCCTGCCCGCGATCCAGTATCTGATCGGCGAGGGCATCAGCATCAACATCACGCTATTGTTCTCGCAAAAAGTCTACCTGCAGGTCGCCGAGGCCTATCTTGCCGGTCTCGAAAAATATGTTGCCGGCGGCGGCGATGCCTCCCATGTCGCCAGCGTTGCCAGCTTCTTCGTCAGCCGCATCGACAGCGCGGTCGACAAACAGCTCGATGAAAAGATCGCGCGGGCAAACGATCCCACCGAGAAGGAACGGCTGGCCGCGCTGAAAGGCAAGGTCGCCATCGCCAACGCCAAGCTCGCTTATCAGGAATACAAACGCCTGTTCTCCGGGACGCGCTGGGACCGGCTCGCTGCCAAAGGCGCCAGGCCGCAGCGATTGCTGTGGGCTTCGACCGGCACAAAAAACAAGGACTACAGCGACGTGCTCTACGTCGAAGAACTGATCGGTCCCAACACCGTCAACACCATGCCGCCGGCGACGCTCGACGCATTCCGCGATCATGGCAAGGTGCGCGACAGTCTTGAGGAAAATATCGAGGACGCCAGGCGCGTTCTTGCAGAACTTGAGAAATCCGGTATCTCGCTCGATGCGGTCACGGCCGATCTGGTCATGGATGGCGTCAAGCTGTTCGCGGACGCCGCCGACAAGCTTTATGGAGCGGTCGCGCACAAGCGCGCGGTGGTGCTCGCCCACGGTATCGACCGGCAGCAGCTGGCACTCGGAAGCAGCCTCGGCAAGGCCGTCGAGGACAGCACCGAGGATTGGCGCGCATCAGCGAAAATACGCCGCCTCTGGCAACACGACAAATCTGTGTGGACCGGGACCGATGAGGACAAGTGGCTGGGCTGGCTAAACAGCGCTGCATCGGCCGATGTCGCCGACTATGAGGACTTTGCGCAACGCGTGAAAGGACAGAATTTCACCGACGCCGTCGTGCTCGGCATGGGCGGCTCGAGCCTCGGGCCGGAGGTGCTGGCGGAGACATTTGCCCGGAGGTCCGGCTTCCCGAAACTGCACGTGCTGGATTCCACTGACCCCGCGCAAGTGCGCACGATGGAATCCACGATCGATATCGCAAAAACGCTGTTCATCGTCTCCAGCAAGTCCGGCGGGACCACCGAGCCGAACGTAATGAAGGATTATTTCTTCGCCCGCGTGTCCGAGGCCATCGGCGCCGAGAAGGCCGGCCATCGTTTCATCGCGGTAACCGATCCCGGCTCGTCGCTGGAGAAGGTCGCGACCAAGCAGGGCTTTGCCCGCATCTTCCACGGCGATCCCGCCATCGGCGGACGTTACTCCGTGCTGTCGCCGTTCGGGCTGGTGCCGGCCGCAGCCGCGGGCATGGACCTTCGCGCGCTGCTCAAACACGCTCTTTCGATGGTGCGCTCCTGCGGACCGGACGTGCCACCGCACGAGAATCCGGGCGCGCAGCTCGGCCTCGCCATGGGACTCGCTGGTCTCGAAGGCCGCGACAAGGTGACGATCCTATCGTCGAAGAAGATCTCGGATTTCGGCGCTTGGGCCGAGCAGCTGATCGCGGAATCGACCGGCAAGGACGGCAAAGGCCTGATCCCGATCGACGGCGAACCGCTGGGCGATGTGGCGCTGTATGGCAACGATCGATTCTTTATAGATCTTCGCACGGAAGCCGAAAACGACACAGCGCATGACGACAAGCTTGCCGCGCTGGAAAAGGCCGGGCATCCGGTGGCCCGCATTGTCATGAAATCGATCGACCATATCGGGCAGGAATTCTTCCGTTTCGAGATGGCGACCGCGGTGGCCGGCGCGGTGCTCGGGATCAACCCGTTCAACCAGCCAGACGTTGAGGACGCCAAGATCAAGACCCGGGAGTTGATCGCGGCATTCGAAAAATCTGGCGCGCTGCCTGCAGAAAAGCCGGTGATGTCCTCCGCCCAGGCCGATATCTATACCGACGATAAAAATGCTGCGGCACTGCGCAGGGCAGGCGCAGATGGCGATCTCGGCTCCTGGTTGAAAGCCCACCTCGCTCGCTCGGGCGCGGGCGACTATGTGGCGCTGCTCGCCTATATCGAACGCAATCATGCCCACATCGACGCATTGCAGCACATGCGGCGTGAGGTGCGCGACAAGCGCCATCTTGCGACCTGTGCCGAATTCGGCCCGCGCTTTCTGCATTCCACCGGACAGGCTTATAAGGGCGGCCCCAACAACGGCGTTTTTCTGCAGATCACATCAGATGATGTCAAAGACCTTCCGGTGCCCGGTCAAAAGGCTACGTTCGGTGTGATCAAGGCCGCACAGGCCCGTGGCGATTTCGACGTGCTGACCGAGCGCGGCCGGCGTGCGCTGCGCGTGCATCTCAAGGGCGATCTCGAATCAGGACTGAAGATGCTTGATGCTGCGATCGCGAACGCATTGAATTAGGGCATGATCCCGATCCGATAGTCCGCGTGCTACCGCTATTTCGGATCAGGTCATGCTCAAACAACCATAAGGGATGGCAATGCAGCTCGGCATGATCGGCTTGGGGCGAATGGGCGGCAATATCGTTCGCCGGCTGATGAAGCACGGGCACTCTACGGTCGTTTATGACAAGGACCCGAAGGCTGTCGCAGCCATCGCGGCCGATGGCGCGGTCGGCGCCAGTGCCCTGGAAGATTTTGTCGGCAAGCTCGAGAGGCCGCGAACCGCCTGGGTGATGCTGCCGGCGGGCAAGATCACCGAGGCGACGATCGACGTGCTGTCGAAGCTGATGCAGGCCGGCGACGTCATTATCGACGGCGGCAACACCTTCTGGCAGGACGACGTGCGCCGCGGCAAAGCGCTGAAAGAGCGCGGTATCCACTATATCGACGTCGGCACCAGCGGCGGCGTCTGGGGTATCGACCGCGGCTATTGCATGATGATCGGCGGCGACAAGGCAGTGGTGGACCGGCTCGATCCGATCTTCGCGGCATTGGCACCGGGCATTGGCGAAATTCAACGTACTGCCGGGCGCGAGGGACGCGATATCAGGATCGAGCAGGGCTACATTCACGCCGGCCCGGTCGGCGCCGGGCACTTCGTCAAAATGGTTCATAACGGCATCGAATATGGCCTGATGCAGGCCTATGCCGAGGGATTCGACATTCTCAGGAATGCCAATATCGACGCCCTGCCCCCAGAGCATCGCTTCGATCTCGACATTGCCGATATCGCCGAGGTCTGGCGGCGCGGCAGCGTGATCCCGTCCTGGCTGCTCGACCTCACGGCGTCCGCGCTTGCGAAGAATCCCACGCTCGAAAGCTATTCGGGATTTGTGGAAGATTCCGGCGAAGGCCGCTGGACCGTCAACGCCGCAATAGACGAAGCCGTGCCGGCCGAGGTGCTCACCGCGGCATTGTTCGCGCGCTTTCGCTCGCGCAAGGAACACACCTTCGCCGAAAAGATTCTTTCAGCGATGCGCGATGGCTTCGGCGGCCACAAGGAGCCGCAACTGCATCCGGATCCGACGCGGCAGACTGCACCCGATATCGTCAAGCCGAAGGCGTAAATGCCGATGACTTCAGCTCAACCGACACAGAAAAAGCCCGATCCCTGCTCCTTCGTCATTTTCGGCGTGTCAGGCGACCTGACGCATCGGCTGGTAATCCCCTCGCTGTATAACCTTGCGGCGACCGACCTGCTGCCCGACAGGTTTTGCGTGGTCGGCGTCGCCCGCAAGGGCATGTCGAACGAGGACTTACGCGACAGCCTGATGAAAGGTCTGCGCCAATTTGCCACCCGCCCGGTCGATGACGCGGTCGCCAAACGCCTGCTCCAATGCGTCACCAGCATTGAAGCCGATCCGACAGACCCTACCTCGTTCGATGCCATGCGCGCGCAACTCGAAGAACTCGAGGCCGCACGGAAAACCGGCGGCAACCGGCTGTTTTATCTGGCGACACCGCCCGACGCTTTCGCACCGATCAGCCGCGAACTCGGCCGCACCGGTTTGCTGCGGGAAGAGGATAACGGACCATGGCGCCGGCTGGTGATCGAAAAGCCGTTCGGGACCGACCTCGCCTCGGCCAAAGCCCTGAATGCCGAATTGCTGAAAATCGCAAATGAACATCAGATATATCGCATCGATCATTACCTCGGCAAGGAGACGGTGCAGAACATCCTGGTGCTGCGCTTCGCCAATGGCATGTTCGAACCGATCTGGAATCGCAATCACATCGATCATGTCCAGATCATCGTCGATGAACAGCTTGGCGTCGGCCACCGCGGCAGTTTCTATGACTCAACCGGGGCATTGCGCGACATGGTGCCGAACCATCTGTTCCAACTGCTGTCGCTGGTTGGGATGGAGCCTCCGATCCGTTTCGATGCGCATTCTGTACGCTCCGAGAAGGCCGAGGTGCTGGCGGCGATCCAGATTCAAAGTGAGGAGGAAGCGCTGCGAAACTCCGTGCGCGGCCAATACCTGGGCGGCAAGATCGGCGATACCGTGATTGAGGATTATCGCAAGACCAAGGACGTCAAACCCGACAGCACCACCGAAACCTTTGTGGCGCTGAAACTGATGATCGACAACTGGCGCTGGGCCGGCGTTCCCTTTTATCTGCGCACCGGCAAGGCGCTCGCGAGCAAGCGCACCGAAGTGGCGATCAAGTTCAAGCAGGCGCCGTTCGCAATGTTCCGCTGCACTCCGGTAGATCGCCTCTCGCAAAACTATCTCGTCATCAGCATCGAGCCGACCGAGGGCATCACGCTGCAGTTCAATACCAAGGTTCCGGGGCCCACGATTACGATCGACGGCGTCGAGATGAAATTCCGCTACAAGGACTACTTCAAGGCGGAGCCGAGCACCGGATATGAGACACTGATCTACGACTGCATGATCGGCGACAACATCCTGTTTCAGCGCGCCGATAGCGTGCAGGCCGGCTGGCAGGCGGTGCAGCCGTTCCTGGATGCTTGGAAGAAGGCGGGAGCCAAGGGCCTGGAATTTTACAAGGCCGGCAGCGAAGGGCCGGCGGGCGCTGAGGAACTGCTAAAGCGCGACGGCCGAAGCTGGCGGAAGCTCAGCTAGAATGTCTTCGAGCGACACTCGCCACGTGATAACGGTTTCCGATCCGGTTGCACTCGCGCAGACCGCCGCGGAGCGCATCATCGCAAGGATCGCCGCGAACGGCGATCGCGTAGCGATCTGCCTGACCGGCGGATCGAGCCCGAAACAGCTCTATCAATTACTCGCGACCGACACCTATCGAAGCCAAATCCCGTGGCAGCGCGTGCACTGGTTCATCGGCGATGAACGTTTTGTCCCGCTGGACGATCCGCTCAACAACATGGGCACGGCACGGCGGATCTTTCTGGATCGCTATGCGCCGACTGCCAACATCCATGCCATTCCGACCGACGCCGCTGATCCCGAACAGTCCGCACGCCATTACGAAAGCGAGCTGAAATCCTTCTATGGCGCGAGCGAACTGGATTCTGCGCGGCCATTGTTCGATGTCGCACTGATGGGCGTCGGGCCTGATGGTCACATCGCATCGCTATTTCCCGGCTATCCAGCTATGGAAGAGACCGAGCGCTGGGTGGTCGGCGTACCACAAGCGCATGTCGAGCCATTTGTGCCGCGGGTCACGCTGACCTTGCCGGCGCTCAACTCCTGCCGCGAAATGCTGTTCGAGGTCTCTGGCGTGGATAAGCGCGCGATCTTGACGCGTGTGCTTGGAGGCGAGAACCTCCCCGCGAATCGCGCGCATTCCATGGGCGAAACGATCTGGCTCGTGGATACGGCAGCGCTTCCGGAGACCTTTCGTGGACAATGACGTCAGCCGAACGCCGTGCGCGCTTGTCGTGATGGGCGTGTCCGGCTCGGGCAAGAGCACTATCGGGGAAAAACTGGCCGAACGATTGGGCTGGAGCTTCGAGGATGGCGACAAGTTTCACCCCTTGAGCAATGTCGCCAAGATGAGCGCCGGCCAACCCTTGACCGACGAAGATCGCTGTCCTTGGCTGCAGGCGATCGCCAATGAGATCGACAGGGTCTGCGAGGCCGGCGAGCATACTGTGATCGCCTGCTCCGCGCTTAAGCGCCCCTATCGCGATATCCTCATGCGTGGACGGAAGGATGTCCGCATCATCTATCTCAAGGGCACGCAGGATTTGATCGCAAGCCGCGTTGCCCAGCGGAAAAATCATTTCATGCCGCCGGGTCTATTGGCCAGCCAGTTCAAAACGCTCGAGCCGCCAGACGCCAGTGAAAGCCCCGTGACGGTATCGATCAACGCTCCGGTCGAGACAATCGTCGATGACATCGTTCGCCAACTCAGGCTAAGCTCCGCTGAGAGCGGAGCGAGCAGCAGGAACCGCTCATGACACGCATCGCCCTTGTCGTCTCTGATGTCGACGGCACGCTGCTAACCAAGGACAAGACCTTAACCGATGGAGCCAAGGGCGCGGCGCGCCGGCTGCACGATGCCGGCATCGGTTTCACCATTACCTCCAGCCGCCCGATCATCGGGATGCGGTTTCTGATCGAACCGCTGGCGATCACGCTTCCGGTCGGGGCCTTCAACGGGAGCTGCATCGTCGATCCGCAACTGAAGCCGATCGAGCTGCATCTGATCCCCGAATCCGCGGTTCAACGCAGCCTCGATCTGCTCGACGAATTCGGTGTCGATATCTGGCTGTTCACCACTGATCTCTGGCTCACGCGCCGGCCCGATGGCGAATACGTCGCACACGAAAAGCGCACCATCCAGGCCGAGCCGACCATCGTTGAGGATTTCGCACCCTACCTGGCGTCCGCCTGCAAGATCGTCGGCAGCAGTTCCGATGCGGCACTGCTGCAGCGCTGCGAAATCGCGATGCAGCAGGCGTTGGGGGCGCAGGCAACGGCGGTCCGGTCGCAAAGCTATTATCTCGACGTCACCCCGCCGGGCTGCGACAAGGGCACCTTCGTGCAGACGATCGCCAAGCGTCTTGATATTTCGATGGACGCGGTCGCCACCGTCGGCGACATGCAGAACGATCTGGCGATGTTCACGGTGAGTGGCATGTCGATCGCGATGGGCAACGCGCCCGACGACGTCAAGAAAATGGCAACGCATGTCACGGCCTCAAACGAGGACGAAGGTTTTGCCAAGGCGATCGATATGATTTTGAAAAAGAACAAAGAGCGGACGTGATGACTTGCTCGATTTTTCCGTTCGTCGTCCCTGCCAAGCGAAGCTAGGTTCTGTGATAGTTGCCTTCTAACAATTGGCATTGTTGGTTGTGGTCCGGCGTTCGCCGGGACGGCGTCAGTTGTTTTTGCGACGTCGCTCGCTGTTTCAGCCGCCTTGCGACTGGTCGACGAAGACCACCGGCGTTCCCTTTTTAAGGTTGCTGCCTAACAAACCGACGTCCCAATTCGTTAGTCGAACGCAACCGTGGGATTCAGATTTGCTGACCTTTGAAGGGTTAGGCGTACCATGGATGCCATATCCCTCCGATGATAGCCCGATCCAATATGATCCCACTGGATTATTCGGCCCCGGCTTGATCGTGAACGCCTTTTTGGATTTTACACCTTTGAACTTATAGTCCGGATTGTAGCGGTAGTTCGGGTTGGCATCGACGGAGATGACCTTGAGATTGCCGCTTGGACTCGGCTTTTCCTCGCTGCCAACGGTCGCTGGGAAAAAGGCTATAAGCGCGCCCGACGGGTCGAACGCTTTGACCGTCTGCCGTGATTTATCGACTTCGATCCGGCCGATCGTCAATTCGGTTTGTTTACTGAGTACGTTAGTGACGAAAATGATTTCGCCGGCCTGATCGAATTTCTTGCCGGGGTTCAAGGCCACCAGCAGCCCTTCGCTCATATGAAACTTCTCGGCAATGGCCTCGCGAGGACTCGTGTAACCGAGCGCCTTGAGGCCCTTCATATCCTCCATTTTCGCGGGAAGTCTTTTCAAAAACGGTCCTTTCACATCGCTCTTGGAAATCGTGTACTCGGTGATGGCGGGGTCTTTGCTTGTCCCTGCAAGCATTGTCCAAACCTCTGGTGTGAGCGCCTTGTCGGAGGTCAAACCTTTGGCCTCAGCGAAGGCTCTCAAGGCTTTTTGCGCGTTTTCACCGAGCTTGCCGTCGATTTCCCCGGGAGAGAATTGAGCCCGGTCCAGAAGAACCTGGACCTTTACGACGACCGGATCAATCTTGTCTTCGGCAGTAGGCGTTGAGCGAAATTCAGCGTTATTGACCGCCGCCGCATCAAGGCTGGCTGCCGCCGCCGGAAACATCAGGCAGCCCAAAAAAATGATCGCGACGAGCCAACGGATCATTCAGCAACCCTCCAGCAAAGGCGCCAGAAACAATGAAGTCGGAGCCTGCAAGTTCCTCGCCTGCCGCGCTTCGGGGCCGTTACGTTGACCGCTGCACCGCCGGCTTCTCGACCGGTTTCTTGGCGTCGCTGAGGTTGTGCGCGGTATTGATCAGCGCGATGTGGGTAAGGGCCTGCGGGAAATTTCCGGTCTGACGACCCACGCCGGGATCGTATTCCTCGGCCAGCAAGCCCAAATCGTTCGCCACCGCAATCACGCGTTCGAACAGCGCCTGCGCCTTGGCGACTTCGCCTGCCAGCACATGGGCGTCGGCCAGCCAAAGGCTGCAGGCGAGAAACGCGCCTTCGATTGGCTGCTGTTCATCGCTGACCTCGCGGGGATCGTGCCGCAGCACAAATCCATCCCGCATCATATGTTTTTCGATCGCCGCGATGGTGCCGCGAACGCGCGGATCCGAGGCGGGGAGGAAACCCACCGCAGGCATCAGCAGGATGCTGGCATCGAGCAATTGCGAGCCGTAGGATTCGACGAATGTATTCTGCTCGCGATCGAAGCCGCGTTCGCAGACATCGCGGCAGATGGTATCCCGCAAGACCCGCCAGCGGTCGACCGGCGCTTGGAACCCAAACCGTTCGGCGCTTTTGATGCCACGATCGAACGCGACCCATGTCAACACCTTCGACGAGACATAATGCTTTCCATTGCCGCGGCGTTCCCAGATGCCGTGATCAGGCAAGTCCCATACTTCAGCCAGATGCTGAAGCACCGCGCATTCCAGCGCCCATGAGCCTTCGTCGAGTTTCAGCGCTGCCATCCGCCACTGGTGAAAGGCGTCGATCAGTTCGCCATAAACATCAAGTTGCAGCTGGGCATGCGCTGCGTTGCCGACCCGAACCGGTCGTGCGCCTTCGTAACCGGGCAACCAGCCGGCCTCCCATTCCAGCAGCCGCCGCTGACCCATGATGCCGTACATGATCTGCATGTTCGAAGGCCAGCCGGCCGCCGCGCGGAGCAGCCAATTGTGCCACGCCAAGGCTTCCTCGGTGTACCCGCTGTTCATCAGCGCCAGCAGCGTAAAGGTGGCATCGCGCAGCCAGCAAAAGCGGTAATCCCAATTTCTCGCGCCACCGAGCTTTTCCGGCAGCGAGGTTGTCGGCGCCGCGACAATGCCGCCCGTCGGTCCAAAGGTCAGCGCCTTCAGCGTGATCAGGGATCGCATCACCAGATCGCGGTACTCGCCGTCGTAGGTGCAATGGCTGCACCAGTCGATCCAGAACTTTTCCGTGTCCTGCAAAGCCTGCGCAGGATTGATGGGCTTGGGCAGCGGCAGGTTCGAAGGCCCGTAGGTCAGCACGAAAGGGATGGTCTCGCCTTCGCTGACTTCGAAACCGGCCACCGTGGTCAGATCTTCGCCGCGGGTCTCGACCGGCGTTCGCAACACGGTCATGTCCGGCCCGGAAATTGCCTGCAAAGCGCCGTCCGCGGTGCGCCTGACCCAAGGGATATCGATGCCGAACCCGAAGCGGATCACCAGCTGCATCTGCAGCTTGACCTTACCCGTGATGCCACGCACCAGCCGCACGACGTCGGAAGCGTTGCCGCGCGGGGGCATAAAATCGATCAGCGCGACGACGCCGTTTGCCGTCTCAAAACGCGTCTCCAGGATCAGCGTATTGTCCCAGTAGCGGCGGGAGGATTTTATGACATCTTCCGCCGGCTCGATCAGCCATCGGCCATTCCTGTGGGTGCCGAGCAAGGCTGTGAAACAGGCATCGGAATCGAACGCTGGCCAGCACAGCCAGTCGATCGACCCGTCGCGCCCGACCAACGCCGCAGTCTCGCAATCGCCGATCAGGGCATAGTCTTCGATTCTGCAGGACAAGTTCTTATCACCGCTGAAAATGTTTCTGCGTCAAATGGCTGCGCGCGTCCTTTCCCGGGTCGCTGTCTTCAGTGCGGGAACGTCAATCGCCGTCATAATCTCGTCGATCGCAAGCGGCAGCCGCCGTCTCCAGTTCGGATGTTGGTTCACGGTTCCGGGAATATTGGGTTGGTCGGTCACGCCCAGCAGATCCTCAAGCGATATCGCGAGCAGGCGGGATTTGGTCCGCGCGAGAAAACTTGCGACGGCATAGATATCATGACCATCGATGGCATGATGACGCAACACCTCGGTTAACATCGTCAGTGAGCGCCATCGCGCGTCGTCGCTTTCGCCGGGGTCAATTCCGAGCGACCGTTTCAGCGCGAGATCGCTGAATGAGCGCCAGCCCGCATAGGTCGAGAGATCGTGGGTGTTGAAGGTGACGAGCGCGTTGGACGCATAGTGGTCGATGCCGCGAAACGAGCCATGATCGTCGCGCTCGAACATCATCACCTGATACGACCAGATGCCCCAATCCGCCATTTGCTCGCGAAAGCCTTCCGGAACGGTGCCGAGATCCTCGCCGATCACGACGCAACGATGCGCCACGCTTTCCTGCGCGGTCGCCGCCAGCAGCGCCTCGAACGGCATTTGCACATAGGCGCCATTATTGGCGGCAAAACCGTGCGGCACCAGGTAAAGCCGCTTGAGCCCGAGCACATGATCGAGCCGGATCGCGCCCGCATAACGCATTGAAGCCCGAAGCATGTCCCGATACGGCTCGAAGCACTGGATTTCCAGGCCGGCGGCGTTGAACCCGGCAAGGCCCCAGTTCTGGCCCGCGGTATTCAAGGGGTCCGGCGGCGCGCCGACGGCGAGATGGCGGGAAATCGCGGCCTGCTCGTTCCAGGCATCGAATCCATCGGATTGCACGCCGACGGCGACATCGAGGTAAAGGCCGACCTTCATGCCAAGCCGGGACCCAAGATCCTGGCAAGACTGCAACTGCCGGTCGGCCGCCCATTGCGCGAATTCGACGAATTCGATCTCCGCGGCATCGCCACCCTCACGCAGTTTGGCGAGCCTGATATCGTCGGGCTGCCGCCATTGCTTGGGCCATTCCCACCACGGCCTGTTGAATTTATGCCGGAGCATTTCGAAGCAGGCGAACCTCGACAGCAGGGGTGCGCGCTCGGCGCGAAATTTTTCGAAATCCTGCTGGTGTGAATTGTTCGGATCTGCCCTGAATTGCTCGAACGCTGATCGCAGCGCGCGCCATTTCAGTTCTGCGACGCCGACGTAATCGACGATATCGCGCGCTCTCAACCGGGCGATCGTGCCGCTGCTCTCAGCTAAAACGCCGGCCTGAAATCCCGGAAGTTTCTCGACGTCAATATAGAGCGGATTCAAAAACAGCCGGCTGTTCGGCGAATAGGGGCTGCAATCGGCGGGACGGTCATCGAACAGCGCATGCAGCGGATTGAGGCCGACACCGTCGGCTCCCAAACGGCCTGCGAGTTCGATCAAGCCTTCGAGATCGGTGAAGTCCCCGATCCCCCAGTTGCGCCCCGACCGGACACCATAGAGCTGGACCGCCAACAGCCAGCACCGCTCGAAATCGCCGCCGAAAGCCCTCGGCGGCGCGACCATCAACGGCGCTTCTTCGCCAAACGAGGAGGCGTCCGTCAGGTGCAGCCGGTACGAACCGATAGGCAAATCCGTCGGCCACACGATGACGCGATCATGGGTCTCGCCCTGCGCGACAACACTGGGACCCGCAAGGATTTTCCAGCGCAACGGAAATTTGGCGCCCTGCTTCAGCTCGGTCCGCAAGGGCCGACCGGACCGAACCACCGCCGCCTGCTCGAGAAACCGGTACGGAACCCGAGCCGGCAGGGCGTCGAGGATGACCTTCAGCGCGGCTGTGTCCGTCACATGAAGGTGACCCTGACCGTCGATAAATTCGGTCTGGATCCCGAGGTCTTTAGCTTTGGTGAAAAGGTCCATTCGGCACGTCGTTTGCAGGCGACGGTTAGGAACGTCGCGAATTCTCTCGATCCTCGAAGAAGATAGCCGTGTTTTACTTTCCGCTATCCCCGGCGTTCCCCGGGAACCAATGCCCGGCGAGCGCTTTCTATATAGTCCGGAGCGTCTCGAAGCGGGACGTCATTTCCATGTCAATGGCATCACCGTGAACAAAACAACTCAAACTGTCGAGAGCGCCGCGACCGGCGGCGCTTTTCATATTGAAGATGTTTATCCGCTGATCGACGGCGGCCGCTTTCCGGTGAAGCGTATCGTTGGCGAGCGTGTCGAGGTCTGGGCGGATATCTATCGCGACGGGCACGATGTGGTGAGCGCGGCGCTGGTCTGGCGTCGCGAGCGCGAGCGGGAATGGCGCCGCGCGCCGATGACCCATCACAGCAATGACCGCTGGGGCGGATCGTTCGTGCCGAACCAGCCCGGGCACTACGTTTATGCGATCGAGGCCTGGACCGACGAATTCGCCACCTGGCGGCACGGATTCCAGCTCAAGCAAAAAGCCGGCGTCGACCTTACCCTCGACGCAATCGAAGGCGCGGGCATGCTGACGAAGGCACAGCTCGGCGGACACGCCGCGGCCGCCGTCATCATAAGGCAATGCGAGGAATATCTGCAGACCGGTGATGCCGCTCCTCTCCTGACCGCTGAATTGAAGGACGCCATGGCCGAAAGCCAGTTGCGGCCCGACCTGACGCGATCGCAGTTGTTTCCGTTGGTGGCGGACAGGCCGCGGGCGCGATACGGCGCATGGTACGAGATGGTGCCGCGCAGCCAAGGCCAGATCCCCGGCCAGCACGGCACATTCAAGGATTGCATCGCGCGGTTGCCGGATATCGCGGCGATGGGCTTCGATGTCATCTATTTCACGCCTATTCACCCCATTGGCCACACCAACCGCAAGGGCCGCAACAATGCGGTGACCGCACTTGAAGGCGATCCCGGAAGTCCGTACGCCATCGGCGCCCCTGAGGGCGGACACGATGCGGTACATCGGGAATTGGGCACGCTCGAGGATTTCCGCAGCTTCGTTGCGGCGTGCAAGCTGCTCGAGATGGAAGTGGCGCTGGACTTCGCCGTTCAGTGTTCGCCTGATCACCCCTGGCTCAAGCAGCATCCGCAATGGTTCAGGCGCCGGCCGGACGGATCGATGCGCTATGCGGAGAACCCGCCCAAGAAATATGAGGACATCGTCAACCCCGATTTTGCATCCGAAGACGCCGGCGCGCTGTGGAATGCCTTGCGCGATGTGGCGCTGTTCTGGATCGAACAGGGGGTCACAATTTTCCGGGTCGACAACCCCCACACAAAACCATTTAGATTCTGGGAGTGGTTGATCCGTGAAATTCAGCTTCGCCATCCCGATGTCATCTTTCTCGCCGAGGCATTTACGCGGCCGAAACTGATGAAGGGCCTTGCGAAACTCGGCTTCACGCAATCCTACACGTATTTCACCTGGCGCACGCAGAAGTGGGAATTGGAGCAATATTTGAACGAGCTGACGGCTTATCCGGAGCGCGATTTCTATCGCCCGAATTTCTTCGTCAATACGCCTGACATTCTGCCCTATCACCTGCAGAGCGGCGAGACCTGGATGTTCAAATCCCGCGTCGCGCTTGCCGCAACGCTGTCGAGCACTTACGGCATCTACAACGGGTTCGAGCTGTTGGAACACGAGCCTATACCCGGCAGAGAAGAATATCTCGATTCTGAAAAATACGAGATCAAGGTGCGGGACTGGGACAAGCCCGGCAATATCAAACCCTACATAAGCGATCTCAACCGCGTCCGCCGGGCAAACGCGGCGCTGCAGCAGACAAGCAATCTGCGCTTTATTCCGATCGATGACGGCAACGTCATCGGCTTCGTGAAGGAATCGGTCGATCAGGCCAACACCGTCGTCGTGGCAATCGCGCTGTCGCGCGATGTGCATGAATTCTGGTTCCCGCTTGGCGATGCCCAGGTCGGGACGGGCAGCGAACGCCGCCACGTCGCCGCGGTCGAGAACCTGATCACGGGCGAACGCTATCCCGTCGAGTGGGGTGGCATTCGCCTGCGGATCGATCCGGCACGCGATCCTGCGCTGCTCTTTCGCTGCCTGGCGTGAGTCGCACCCATGAACCTGCTGTCAGGCATCGATACAACCAAGCTGCCGGTTACCGCCGTCGACGGTGACGAGCTTTGGTACAAGGATGCCATCATCTATCAGCTTCACGTCAAAGCCTTTGCCGACAGCAACAATGACGGCATCGGCGATTTCGCAGGGCTGACCGAAAAGCTCGGCTATTTGCAGGACCTCGGCGTCACCGCGCTGTGGCTGCTGCCGTTCTATCCCTCGCCTGGCCGGGACGACGGCTATGACATCGCCGACTACGGCGCTATCAATTCCGATTTCGGGACCATGAAGGACTTCCGCCGCTTCATCATCGAAGCCAAGCGACGCGGCTTGCGGGTCATCACCGAGCTCGTCATCAATCATACCTCCGACCAGCACCAATGGTTCAAGCGCGCCCGTCGCAGCGATCCCAAATCCAGCGCTCGCAATTGGTATGTGTGGAGCGACACCGACCAGAAATATCTCGGCACGCGGATTATCTTCACCGACACCGAGAAGTCGAATTGGACCTGGGACCCTGAGGCCGGCCAATTTTATTGGCACCGCTTCTTCTCGCACCAGCCTGATCTCAATTTCGACAATCCCCGCGTGGTCAGCGCCATCGTGCAAGTCATGAAGCGTTGGCTCGATGCCGGCGTCGATGGTTTCCGTCTCGATGCCATCCCCTATCTGTGTGAGCGCGAGGGCACCAGCAACGAGAACCTGCCGGAGACCCACGCCATTATTAAGAAGCTGCGCGCCGAGCTCGACGCCTACGCCAAGGGCAAATTGCTGCTGGCGGAAGCCAACCAATGGCCGGAGGATGTACAGGAGTATTTCGGCCGCGGCGACGAATGCCACATGGCATATCATTTCCCGCTGATGCCGCGGATCTACATGGCGATCGCCCAGGAGGATCGTTTTCCGATTACCGACATTCTGCGCCAGACCCCCGATATCCCGAGCAACTGCCAGTGGGCGCTGTTTCTGCGCAACCACGACGAACTGACGCTTGAAATGGTCACCGACGTCGAGCGCGACTATCTGTGGTCGACCTACGCCAACGATCCCCGCGCGCGCATCAATGTCGGCATTCGGCGCCGGCTGGCGCCGCTGATGGACAATGACCGGCGCAAGATCGAGCTGATGAACTCGCTGCTGCTGTCGTTTCCGGGCACGCCCATCATCTATTACGGCGACGAAATCGGCATGGGCGACAATATCTATCTCGGCGATCGCAACGGCGTGCGCACGCCGATGCAATGGACGCCGGACCGCAACGGAGGGTTCTCCCGCGCCGATCCCGCACGACTTTACGCTCCGACCATCATGGATCCGGTCTACGGCTATGAAGCGGTCAATGTCGAGGCGCAGTCGCGCAGCCTGTCTTCGCTGCTAAGCGCAACCAAGCGGCTGATCTCGGTCCGAAAATCGACACTTGCGTTCGGCCGCGGCACGCTGACGTTCATCCGCCCGGTCAATCGTTCGGTGCTTGCCTACGTCCGGCAGTACGGAGACGAGGTGATCCTCTGCGTCGCCAACTTGTCTCGATCAGCGCAAGCCACCGAACTCGATCTTTCCGTCTGGAAGGATCGCATTCCCCTGGAAATGCTCGGCCGCACCCGTTTTCCGGCGATCGGCGAATTGCCCTACATGATCATGCTGGCGCCGTACGGCTTCTACTGGTTTCAGCTCAAGGAGCGCGACAAATCGGAGCACGTCGCACCATCGATCGCTCCCGAATTCGAAACCCTCGTCATACCGCTCGGCGCAACATGGATGTCGCTGGCCCGTACCCGCGGCGTGTTCGAACGCGAGGTATTGCCGGGATATCTGGCGCGAACCCGCTGGTATCCGGAGCGTTCGGCCAAGGCTATTCAACCGACGCTTACTTCGGCAATACCCTTCTGTGATATTGGCGACAATCGGCCGTGGCTCGCCTTTTTTGAAGCGACGCAGCGCGGCGAGACGGCGCGCTACGTATTGCCGATGCGGATCGAGTGGGTGCGGTTCGATCGCGAACGCTATAACCCGCGCGCATTTGCGGCGGTGCGTCAGGGCGCGCGTGAAGGAACGCTGCTGGATGTTGCCACCGACCCGATCTTCATCGCGCTTCTGCTGCGCAATCTCATCAACACCTTGACCGTTGAAGAAAACAGCTTCAGCCTGGAATTCAGGCCAACCAGCAAGCTTGCTGACAGGCCGATCAAACAGCCTGAGCATATCCGCGCCGTCGAAGCCGAACAATCCAACAGTACGGCGCTGGTAGACAATGACTATGTCGTCAAGGTCTATCGGAAGCTTGAATGCGGGATCAATCCCGAGATCGAGATAGGCTGGTTTCTGACCGAGGTCGCGGGCTTTGCCAATACCCCCGCACTGCTCGGCAGCGTCGAACTGGTCGAAGGCGATAAAAAAAGCGCGGTCGCGATCGTTCATGCCTTTGTTGCAAATCAGGGCGACGCCTGGACCGTGACGTCGGCCTATCTCGATCGCTTTGTCGATGAGCAGCGCCTGCTGGCGACGAGCGAACATCCCGGCGAAAGCGAGGAGCAGGTCCCCTATCTGCGTTACATGTCGCAGATCGGAAGACGCGTCGCTGAAATGCACCTTGCGCTCGCCGGCAGCGACGAATTCGCCGATTTTGCGCCAGAACCGATCCGGCTCGGCGACGTAGAGCACTGGATCAAGAATATGATTGGCAGCGCCGAACGTGTCTTCGACGCATTGGAGCAACGGCGCGATGCGATAAAGGAAGGCGATCGCCTGCTTGTCAATCAAGTGCTGACACAACGAGCGACTTTACTTGACCGCCTGGGCGCGCTGCTTCCGTCAGGTATCGGGGGCATGAACATTCGTCACCATGGCGACTTCCATCTCGGACAGATACTGATCGTCAAGGACGATATCTTCATCATCGATTTCGAGGGCGAACCCCGCCGCGCGCTAAACGAGCGCCGGCGCAAGGCGCCCGCGGCGCGCGATGTCGCAGGCCTGATCCGCTCGATCGACTATTCAGCGACCGCGGCGCTGGAGCGCGCGCTAAAGGTCGCGCCCGACGAGCAAGGCAAGCTTGGCGCGGCGCTCGCGGAATGGCGCGATCGCTCAACCGCGGCGTTTCTCGCCGCCTATCGCGAGGTCATGACAAACCAGCGTTTGTGGCCGGCCGATCCGCAGGCCGCCGAGCAGATGCTGAATTTCTTTCTGCTCGAAAAGGCGTTCTACGAGATCGAATACGAGCTGGCCCACAGGCCTGAATGGCTGCGCGTCCCGCTGACGGGGATGGTTCGAATATTGTCTCAGCATACAGATGAGGCGCCATGACCCAATTGTCCGCGGAGGCCTATGCGATTGTCGAAGGCCGCCACTCCGATCCATTTCACTATCTCGGCCTTCATACCGAGGGCGGCAAAACCGTGGTCCGCGCGTTTCTGCCCGAGGCCTCGAACGTCGAGGCGATCGGCGAGCATGGCGAAGCGGCGGTATTGTCGCGCATTCATGACGCCGGACTGTTTGCCGGCGCGTTGCCAAACGGCTCCCAGCGCTACCAGTTACGCGCCCGTTTCGGCGACACCGTGGTCGATCTCGACGATCCCTACCGCTTTCCACCCGTTTTGAGCGACTTCGATCTGTATCTGCTGGGCGAAGGCACCCACCAGCGGATTTATGACAAGCTTGGCGCGCATCCGATGACGCTGGACGGCGTCGAGGGCGTGGCTTTCGTGGTACTCGCTCCCAATGCGCGGCGGGTCAGCGTGGTCGGCGATTTCAATTTCTGGAACGCAAGGCGGCATCCAATGCGCGTACGCGGCGTCGGTTATTGGGAGCTGTTTGTGCCCCACGCCAAATCAGGCGATCATTATAAATTCGATATCATCGGCCCGCAGGGCCAGCACTTGCCGCTGAAGTCCGATCCGCTGGCGTTTGCCGCCGAAATACGCCCGAGCACCGCTTCCATTGTTTTCGACGAGACAAAGCTGCCGCATCCGCGCCCCGCACCCGCGGGGGTCAACTCGTTAAGCGCGCCGATTTCGATCTACGAGGTCCATCTCGGCTCGTGGCGGCGCAAGGGCAACAACGAGTGGCTGACCTATCGCGACCTGGCGGAGCAGCTGCCCCGTTATGTCCGCGATCTCGGCTTTACCCACGTTGAATTTCTCCCGGTCAACGAGCATCCGTTCGACGGCTCGTGGGGCTATCAGCCGACCGGGATGTACGCGCCCACCAGCAGGTTCGGAAGGCCCGAGGATTTTTCCGCTTTGGTCGACGCCTGTCATCGCGAAGGACTCGGGGTGATGCTGGACTGGGTGCCCGGGCATTTCCCCGACGACCCGCATGGCCTCGGCAATTTCGACGGCACCGCGCTTTACGAGCATGCCAACCCGCTGCAGGGTCGCCATCTCGACTGGGGCACGCTGATCTACAATTACGGCCGTACCGAAGTCGTGAACTTCCTGGTATCGAACGCGCTATTTTGGCTGGAGCGCTATGCCATCGACGGTCTGCGCGTCGATGCCGTCGCGTCGATGCTGTATCTCGACTACAGCCGGCCCGCCGGAGGCTGGATCCCGAACAAATATGGTGGCCGCGAAAATCTAGACGCGATCGATTTCCTGCGCCGCTTCAATACCGAGGTGTTCGCCCGTTTTCCGCAGGCCACCACGGCCGCGGAAGAGTCAACCGCATGGCCGCAGGTGTCGCGCCCGGTCGAATATGGCGGGCTCGGCTTTGGCTACAAGTGGAATATGGGCTGGATGCATGACACGCTGAATTACATCAGCAAGGATCCGATCCACCGCAAGCATCATCACGGCGACATCTTGTTCGGCCTGCAGTACGCCTTCTCTGAAAATTTCATTCTGCCATTGTCACATGATGAGGTCGTCCACGGCAAGCGCTCGCTGCTTGGCCGGATGCCCGGCGACGACTGGCAGCGCTTTGCCAATCTGCGCGCCTATTACGCCTTCATGTTCGGACATCCCGGCAAGAAGCTGATGTTCATGGGCGGCGAGTTCGGCCAAGAGCGCGAGTGGAACCACGATCGCTCGCTTGACTGGCATCTGCTCGACCAAAAAAAACACGCCGGCATCCAATCCCTGATCCGCGATCTCAACAGGCTCTATCGCGCGCTGCCGGCGTTGCACGAGATGGATTGCGATCAATCCGGGTTTGAATGGGTCGTGACCGAAGACGCCGGTAGCAACGTTTTCGCGTGGATTCGCAAGGGTAACGATGCGCGCGCACGATGCCTCGTCGTCGCTAATTTTTCGCCGAATGTATATTACGACTACCGCGTCCGGGTGCCGTTCACCGGTAAGTGGCGCGAAGTTCTCAATTCGGACTCCGCGCATTACGGCGGCAGCAATGTCGGGAACGTCGGGGAAGTCCAGACACTGGATGGTTTGGTTCCCGAGCTCAATCTTACCATCCCGCCTCTGGCCGCCATTTTTCTCGTACCGGAAAGCTGACGCATGCGACTATCCGCCGGAACGTTCTCGCGGCTCGGTGCAAGCTGGGACGGCCGGGGCACCAATTTTGCGTTGTTCTCCGCCAACGCGCAAAAGGTCGAGCTTTGCCTGTTCGACAGTCAGGGTCGCCGCGAACTCGAGCGCATCGAATTGCCCGAACGTACCGAAGATGTATGGCACGGTTATCTGAACGACGTTTCGCCCGGACAGCTCTATGGCTATCGCGTTCACGGGCCCTATGAGCCCGAGCACGGCCACCGCTTCAATGCCAACAAGTTGCTGCTCGACCCCTACGCCAAGCGGCTTGCCGGACGGCTGGTATGGAGCGATGCGCATTTCGCCTATCGCACCGGGAGCGCGCGCGAGGACCTCTCGTTCGATCGGCGTGACAACGCGCGGGGCATGCCGAAGGCCGTCGTCGTCGCCGAAACCTTCAACTGGGGCCGCCGCGAGACGCGACCGAACATCCCCTGGGAAGACACCATCATCTATGAAGCCCACGTCAAGGGCCTGACGCAGAAACGCGAAGACGTACCGCCAAACCTGCGCGGCACCTATGGCGCCCTCTGTTCGCCGGCGATCATCGAGCATCTCAAGCGCCTTGGCGTCACCACCATCGAGCTATTGCCGATCCATGGCCTCGTCGACGACAGAATGCTGGTTGAAAAGAAGCTGTCGAACTACTGGGGTTACAACACGCTGTCGTACTTCGCGCCGGAGCCACGCTACTCGCAAGACAACCCGATCGACGCCTTCCGTACCACGGTGGCGCGGCTGCACGACGCCGGCATCGAGGTGATGCTCGACGTGGTCTACAATCACACCGCCGAGGGCAACCATATGGGCCCGACGCTGTCATTCCGCGGCATCGACAACGCCTCCTATTACTGGCTGAAGCCGGACAATCCGCGGTTCTACGACGATTTCACCGGCTGCGGCAGCTCGGTCAACCTCAAGCATCCGCGCGTTCTGCAGATGGTGATGGATTCGCTGCGCTACTGGGTCGAGGTGTACCATGTCGATGGCTTTAGGTTCGATCTCGCCACCACGCTGGCGCGCGGGCCGAACGGCTTCGACCGCAACAGCGGCTTTCTCACCGCGATCCGGCAGGACCCGGTGCTGTCATCGGTGAAGCTGGTCGCCGAGCCGTGGGACCTTGGGATGGGCGGCTATCAGGCCGGTGCGTTTCCGTCGCAGTGGTCGGAATGGAATGACCGCTATCGCAGCGCGATGCGGCGCTATTGGAGCGGCGAAGGCAGCCTGATCGGCGAAGTGTCCAGCCGCATGACCGGCTCGTCCGACCTGTTCAACCACGATGGCCGCGCGCCGCGCGCCGGCGTCAACCACATCACAGTCCATGACGGCTTCACGCTGGCGGATTTGTTCAGCTACAACGAAAAACACAACGAGGCCAATGGCGAAGACAACCGCGACGGCTCGAGCGAGAACCACAGCACCAATTGCGGCCATGAAGGCCCGACCGACGACCCGGCGATAACAGCGCTTCGCCGTCAGCTTCGGAAGAACCAGCTTGCGTGTCTGTTGCTGGCGCAGGGCCTGCCCCTGATTCTAGCCGGCGACGAAGTCGGCAACAGCCAGAGCGGCAACAACAATGCCTATTGCCAGGATAACGAAGTCGGCTGGGTCAGCTGGGAAGGCCTCAACCGCGAAGGCGACGACCTCGTCGATTTCGTCGGCCACATGACCAAGTTGCGCAGGCGATTTCCTCAGATCCGTTCACGTCGCTGGCTCGATGGGCGAAGCGCCGATGGATCTTACGGCATATTGTGGCTGACGCCGGCAGCCGAAGAGATGAAGGAGCAGGACTGGAATTTCCCGGAAAGCCGGTTTCTCGCATATGTGCTGGGCCCCCTCAAGCACGGGAAGGAACCGATTTTTATCGTGTTGAACGCCGCACCCGAAGCGATCGCGTTCCAACTGCCGAAATTGCCGGAATACAAAACTTGGCAGCAACTAGTGAACACCGCCGACGTTAAACAAACGGTCACGGACTTCGCGTCGGGAAGCGAGGCAAAAGCGCCTCCGCGCTCGGTCCTTGCCTTTGCGGGTTCGGCATGAATGAGCGGAAATTCGGCGCGAGGCTGACACCGGACGGTGCATCATTTCGTCTTTGGGCGCCGGCGGCGAAACGCGTCGATCTGCTACTGGAAAAGTCTCAACCGTTGAAGCGCGGCGAAGACGGCTGGTTTTCCGCCGACATACGAGGCGTAAAAGCCGGCGCACGTTACAAATTCCGGGTCGACGACGAGATCGATGTACCCGACCCGGCCTCCGCGTTTCAGCCCGATGACGTCTCGGGGCCGAGCGAGGTGATCGATCATGCCCGCTATCCATGGCGCGCCTCGGAGTGGCGTGGACGCCCGTGGCAGGAAGCGAGCGTGATCGAAACCCACGTCGGCACATTCACACAAGAGGGCACGTACCGCGCCATGATCGACAAGCTCGATCATCTGGTAGCGACCGGGATCACCGCGCTGGAATTGATGCCAGTTGCGGATTTCGCCGGTTCGCGCAACTGGGGCTATGACGGCGTGTTGTGGTACGCGCCCGACAGCGTCTATGGTCGCCCCGACGATCTCAAAGCCTTGATCGACGAAGCGCATCTGCGCGGGCTGATGGTGTTTCTCGACGTGGTCTACAATCACTTCGGCCCCGAAGGAAATTACCTCGGCCGATATGCCCCTGGCTTCTTTACGGAGGCGCAGACACCCTGGGGCAGCGCGATCGATTACCGGGTGCCGCAGGTGCGCGCCTTCGCCATCGAGAATGCCCTGTATTGGCTGCGCGAATACCGCTTCGACGGCTTACGGCTGGATGCCGTACATGCCATCGCCGAGCCGGGTGAAATCTCGATGCTGCATGATCTCAGCATCGCGGTGGGTAATCTCGCCGCGGAAACTCGCTGTCACATTCATCTGGTGCTTGAAAATGACGACAACCGCGCGAGCGCGCTGGATGCTGAGCAAGACCCGCCGCGCGGCAAATACCGCGCACAATGGAACGACGACTATCATCACGCCTGGCACGTATTGTTGACCGGCGAGACGCAGGGTTACTACCGCGACTATACAACTTCGCCGAGGCGAGACATTGCGCGAGCACTCACGGCCGGCTTTGTCTACCAGGGCGAAGCCTCCGCGCATCGCAGCGGGCAATTGCGCGGCGAGCCGAGCGGTAACCTCGCGCCGACCTCCTTCGTCAATTTTCTACAGAACCACGACCAGATCGGAAACCGCGCCCTCGGCGACCGGCTCGAAAGCATTGTGAGCAGCCAAGCGATCGAAGCAGCGCTAGCGACTACCTTGCTGGCGCCTGCGATCCCGATGCTGTTCATGGGCGAAGAGTGGGGCTCGAAAGCGCCGTTCCCGTTCTTCTGCAATTTCAAGGGCGATCTCGCGGAGGCGGTGCGCAAAGGGCGCAACAGGGAATACGCCTGGGCTTACGCGAAATATGGCGACGAAGTGCCAGATCCGCTTGCGCAATCGGCTTTTCAATCCGCAGTGCTGGATTGGGAATCGCGCAACGAACAGGCGGGAAAAAAGCGGCTCGCCCTGGTGCAACAACTGCTCGCGATACGCCGGCGCGAGATCGTTCCCCGGCTTACGGGTGCGGCCTTCGGCGATGCACATGCTGCGGATAACGGTTTGCTGACGGCCAACTGGCGCATGGGCGACGGCGCAACGCTGCAGCTAACGGCTAACCTGTCGAATAGCGAGATTGCTCACAAGCGAAGTGAAGCGACCGGCACCCCAATCTGGGGCGGCGAGATTGGTGAGCTGATGCCGCTCTGGTCAGTGTTTTGGCGCATCGGAGGGCAATAATGCCTCCGACCGTTCCGATCGCAACCTACCGGCTTCAACTAACGGCGAACTTCGATTTCGACGCGGCCGCTTCCATCGTCCCCTACCTGAAAGCGCTTGGGATCACGCATCTCTATGCATCGCCCTTTATGAAGGCGCGCAAGGGCAGCACCCACGGCTATGATATCGTCGACCACACCAAGATCAATCCGGAGCTCGGCGGCGATGCGGGCTTCGAGCGGTTAAGCCAAGCGCTGAAGCAGCACGGTCTCGGTCTGATTCTCGATTTCGTTCCCAATCATGTCGGCGTGCATTTCGCCGACAATCCATGGTGGCTCGACGTGCTGGAATGGGGTCCGGCCTCGCCTCATGCGGTGTCGTTCGATATCGACTGGGAGCAACTGCCGTACCGGGCCCGCGGCGGCGTGCTGCTGCCGATCATCGGTTCGTCCTATGGC
>DASXJV010000027.1:0-9205 GCA_036497205.1 Bradyrhizobium sp. | reverse complement strand
GCGCGGTCCGACTTCTTTTCTACGATGCGGGCTGACTTGCCGCGCAAATTGCGCAGATAATACAGCTTGGCGCGGCGCACCTTGCCGCGACGCACCACTTTGATCGAGTCGATCATCGGCGACATCACGGGGAATACGCGTTCGACGCCTTCGCCGTAGGAAATCTTGCGAACGGTGAAGCTCTCATTGAGCCCGCCGCCGGAACGGCCGATGCAGACGCCTTCATAGGCCTGAACGCGCGAGCGGTCGCCTTCGACCACCTTGACGTTGACGATCACGGTATCGCCCGGTCCGAATTCCGGAATCTCCTTGCCGGCGGACAATTTTTCGAATTGCTCTTTTTCGAGCTCTTGAATGAGGTTCATCGCGAAAATCTCCATCGGCGGCGCGCCCCAGCCTGCGAGGCGCGGGCTGCGCGAACGTCCATCTATCCTGCCATTGCGCGGATTTGGCGCTGCTATACGGCAAAGGCAGGGCGTTGTCACCCTTCCGTCGTGTTTTTTGGGCGTTTTTGACTGGCTCTCGCGGCCCATAAATCCGGCCGCCGCGCCCGCGTAAGGGCCTCGGCCTCAGCCTGACGCCAGGCGGCGACCTTGGCGTGGTCGCCCGAGGTGAGGATTTCCGGGATCGGCACGCCCTCGAAGGCCTGCGGGCGAGTATATTGCGGATATTCCAGTAATCCCTGGGAAAAGCTCTCGTCCTCCCCGGAAATCAGCTTCCCCATCACGCCCGGCAGCAGCCGGACGCAGGCATCGATCAAGGCCATAGCCGCGATTTCGCCGCCCGAAAGCACGTAATCGCCGATCGAAACCTCTTCCAGCCGGCGGCCGTCAATGACGCGTTGGTCGATGCCCTCGAACCGGCCGCAGACGATCAGGGGACCCGGCCCCGCGGCGAGTTCCACCACCCGGGACTGGGTCAATGGCCGACCGCGCGGGCTCATCAACAGCCTTGGACGTTCTTCTGGGCGGTCGGGAGCTGCGTCCGCCGCATCGAGGGCATCCGCCAGCACGTCGGCACGCAGCACCATGCCGGGCCCGCCGCCAGCCGGGGTGTCGTCGACGCTGCGGTGGCGGTCAGTGGCCGAGTCCCTGATATCGCGCGCCTCCAAAGCCCAAATGCCTGACGCCAGCGCCTTGCCGGCGAGACTCACGCCGAGCGGACCCGGGAACATCTCCGGAAACAGCGTCAGCACGCTCGCGCGCCAGATTTTTGCCTCGGCAGCCATGCTTAAGCATCCGCACTGGAGGAACCGTCGCCCTCAATCTCATCAGGCAATTCGATGATGACGCGCCCGCCCGCGAGATCGACCGACGGCACCACCGCGTTGGTGAACGGCAGCAGCATCGTCGCGCCGTGCGCGGGCGCGACTTCGATGATGTCGCCGGCGCCGAAATTGTGGATCGCGATGACGCGGCCGAGAGGCTCATTCGCGGCGTTGACCGCGGCGAGCCCGATCAGGTCAGCGTGGTAATATTCATTCTCATCGGTCGCCGGCAGCTTGTCGCGCGCGATGTAAAGCTCGACACCATTGAGGCGCTCGGCTTCCTCGCGCGTCGCGATGCCCTTCAGCGTCGCGACCAGATGTCCCTTGGCCTCACGGGCGTGCGTCACTTCGAACTGACGCGCGCCGTCTTTTGTCGTGAGCGGTCCGTAAGTTTTTACGGCAAGCGGGTCTTGGGTGAAGGTCCACAGCTTCACCGCGCCGCGCACGCCATGCGCGGCGCCGATACGGGCCACGCAAACCGGTGCTGCCACCGTCGCGCGCCGTTACGCTTACGCCGTCTTGGCGGCGGCTTCGGCGTTGGCCTTGCGCTCCTTGCGCGGCACCGCCTTTTCCGGATTGTTGCGCGCGGCGCGCTTGGCGACTCCGGCGGCATCGAGGAAACGCGAGACGCGGTCCGACGGCTGCGCGCCCTTGGCGAGCCAGGCCTTGACCTTGTCCATGTCGAGTTTCAACCGCGCCTCGTTGTCCTTCGGCAGCAGCGGATTGAAATGGCCGAGACGTTCGATGAAGCGGCCGTCGCGGGGAAAACGCGAGTCGGCGACGACGACGTGATAGACCGGGCGCTTCTTGGTGCCTGCGCGTGCGAGGCGGATAACGACTGACATTTAGTTCTCCTGTGAGGTCGAAAAATAATTAACGTGAACGGGATTCGGGCGAATTAGCCCGCAGTGAAAGTTCTCGTCATTGCGAGTTCTCGGCATTGCGAGTCCGTTGGCTCGCAATGATGAATGAGGTCATTTCTTCTTTCCCAGTCCGGGGAAGCCGCCGAGGCCCGGCAACGTCGGCTTGCCGCTCAGCCCGGTGAGTCCGGGCAAATTCGGCAGGCCCGAACGCAAGCCGGCGGGGAGATCTTTTGGCAGCGCGGGCATGCCGCCGGGCCCTGCACCGCCGGGCATCTTCTCGGCCAACGCCTTCATCTGTTCGGGCGACGGCATGCCGCCGCCAAAGCCCATCGCCTGCGCGATGCCAGCCATCGGGCCGCGCTTGCCGGAACCCATGGCCTTCATCATGTCGGCCATGTTCCGGTGCATCTTCAGGAGCTTGTTGACTTCCTCGACCTTGAGACCGGCGCCGGCGGCGATACGTTTCTTACGGCTGGCCTTGAGGATATCGGGGTTCTTGCGCTCCTGCCGCGTCATCGAATCGATCACCGCGATCTGGCGCTTCAAAATCCTGTCATCGAGATTGGCGGCGGCAAGCTGGTTCTTCATTTTCGCAATGCCCGGCATCATGCCCATCAGCCCGCTGATGCCGCCCATATTAGCCATCTGCAGCAATTGCTCGCGCATGTCGGAGAGGTCGAACTGACCCTTGCGCATCTTCTCGGCGACGCGCGCGGCTTTTTCTGCGTCGATATTCGCGGCGGCTTTCTCGACCAGCGACACCACGTCGCCCATGCCGAGAATACGTCCCGCGATCCGGCTCGGGTGGAAATCTTCCAGCGCGTCGGTTTTTTCGCCGGTGCCGATCAGCTTGATCGGCTTGCCGGTGACCGCGCGCATCGACAGCGCGGCGCCGCCGCGGCCGTCGCCGTCGACGCGCGTCAGCACGATGCCGGTGAGGCCGACGCGCTCGTCGAAGGAACGCGCCAGATTGACTGCGTCCTGGCCGGTCAGGGAATCGGCGACCAGCAGCACTTCATGCGGATTGGCTGATGTTTTGATCTCGGCGGCTTCCGCCATCATCTCTTCGTCGAGCGTGGTGCGCCCGGCAGTGTCGAGCAGCACCACGTCGTAGCCGGCGAGCCGTGCGGCCTCCAGCGCGCGGCGCGCGATCTGCGGAGGCATCTGACCGGCAACGATCGGAAGCGTGTCGACGCCAACATCGCGGCCCAGCACGGCCAATTGCTCCATCGCCGCCGGGCGATAGATGTCGAGCGAGGCCATCAGCACCTTGCGCTTGTCGCGCTGGGTCAGGCGGCGGCCGAGTTTCGCCGTGGTGGTGGTTTTGCCGGAGCCCTGCAGGCCGACCATCATGATCGCCACCGGCGGCACGGAATTGAGATCGATGGTCTGGCCATCGGAGCCGAGGGTGGCGATCAGTTCGTCGTGAACGATCTTCACCACCATTTGGCCGGGGGTCACCGACTTGACCACGGTGGCGCCGATCGCCTGCTCGCGGACTTTTTCGGTGAAGCTTCTGACCACGTCGAGCGAGACGTCGGCCTCGAGCAGCGCGCGGCGCACCTCGCGCATCGCGGCATCGACGTCGGCCTCGGTCAGCGACCCGCGCCGCGTCAGCCGATCGAGAATGCCACCAAGCTTTTCCGACAGATTGTCGAACACGTCCGTTGTCCCTTGCCCTTTGCAGGCGCTGCGCTACTTACTCCCGTCATACCCGCGAAAGCGGGGTATCCACTACGCCGCAGCTTCTCGGCTCAAGCGAGCTGCTCTGGGATACTGGATCACCCGCTTTCGCGGGTGATGACATCTCAACTTGTATCTCGCTTCGCGCCTCAGCAACGCTGCGACGACAGATATTCCAAACACTTTTGCGCCCGAGGGCGCATCGCGCTGTCGGGCGTTGACCTCCGGCCTCAGGGGCCGGGCGGCGGGTCGAAAAGAACGTCTTTCCGATGATTGCGGGCGTTAAACCCCCGCAGCCCGCAAAAGTCAAGAAAAGTCCCGGCAAAATGGCGTTTTCGTGAACCTGGCCGACCGGCTTCCCCCTTGCCGAAATGCGCGTTTTGAGGCCAATCGGGCCATGAAAATCACCCGCCGCGCTGTTCTAGGGCTGCTCTCCGGTGCTGCCGCTGTCATCGGCGTACCATCGGTCTGGATTCACACAATGAAAACCTATGCCGGTCCCGTCTCCGATCATTTCGACGGCTTGCAGTTTTTCGATCCCGACGGCGTGCCGCCGAAATCGCTTCGGGAGGTGCTGCGCTGGCAGTTCGGCCCTGGCAGGCAGCGGCAGGCCTGGCCAGATTGGGCGCCGAGCCCCCACGCCGACAAGCCGCCGGCGCAGGTCACCGGCGAGAAGGTGCGACTGTCGTTTGTCGGCCACGCCAGCTGGCTGATCCAGGCCGCCGGACTCAACATTCTGATCGATCCAATATGGTCGGCGCGCGCCTCGCCGCTCAGCTGGGCCGGACCGAAGCGTCACAACGACCCCGGCATTGCGTTTGCAGCGCTGCCTCCGATCGACGTCGCGCTGGTGTCGCACGGCCACTACGATCATCTCGATATCGCGACCCTTTCAAACCTCGCTGCGAAATTTTCGCCTCGCGTCATCACGCCGCTCGGCAACGACGTGACCATGCGCGCCGCCGACGAGAAGATTCACGCCGAGGCGTTCGATTGGCACGACCGCGTTGAACTCGGCAACGACATCGCAGTAACGATGGTGCCGACCCGGCATTGGTCGGCGCGCGGATTGTTCGATCGCAACAAGGCGTTGTGGGCAAGCTTCGTACTCGAAACGCCGGCGGGCAAGATCTACATCGTCTGCGATTCCGGTTATGGAGACGGCCAGCATTTCCGTCGCGTCGCGCAAGCGCATGGGCCGCTGCGGCTCGCGATACTGCCGATTGGCGCCTATGAGCCGCGATGGTTCATGCGCGACCAGCACATGAACCCGTCCGATGCTGTGAAGGCGTTGGCCGATTGCGGTGCAGAGCAGGCGCTGGCTCATCACCACGGCACCTTTCAGCTCACCGATGAAGCCATCGACGCACCGGTGACCGCGCTGCATGCCGCCCTTGATGAAGCGAGGATTCCGCGCAAGCGATTTGTCGCGCTAAAGCCGGGGCAGGTGGTGGAACTCTAACCTCGCCCCGCAAACGGGGCCAGGGAGAAGCATCACTGCCCTGCCGATTTGATCGCCCAGGACACGCTCACCGTGACCCGAAGCGCCTCTTCGCCCTGGGCCACCGGAGCGGAGGCGGCCATGCCGGCCACCATCTTGCGATAGGGTATCGGACCGGGTGCACCTTCCTCGGAGATGCTGAGCGGCGTGCCAAGCGTGACGCCAGCGGCCTTCGCATAAATCTCGGCCTTGCGGCGGGCATCGGCAATTGCTTGTTCGCGGGCTTCATCGAGAAGTTTCGACGCCTGTGACACCATGAAATTGATGCCGCCGATATCGTTGGCGCCGGCGGCCACCAGCGTATCGATCACGTTGGCGACCTGGGTGACGTCGCGAAGGCGGATCGTCACGTGATTGCTGGCGCGGTAGCCGACAATGGCGGAAGGGCCCGTGCGGTTCGGCGCGCTTTGCGGCTGCAGCGACAGCCGCGAGGTCTGGAAATCCTTCTCCTCGATGCCGGCGCCTTTCAGCGCCAGCAGCACCTTGCCCATCGCCGCGTTGTTGGCGTCGGAGGCCTCGCGGGCGGTTTTAGCCTCTGACGTGACGCCGCCGTCGATCTGCGCCAGATCGGGCGCTACCGATACGGTGGCTTCGCCGGTGGTGGAAATCACCGCCGGGGGTATGGTCTGCGCCAGTGCGGGCCCGGCAAGCAGCGTGCCGGCAATGATGGCGGCGGCGAGAGGAGTGCGAGACTTCATGAGTCTCACTTCAGCGGTACATAGACGTTGATCACCAGTTTGTCCTCCGCGGTCTTTAGCGGATCGGTGAGGTATTCCTCGATGAAGGTGTCTTTGGCTTCGAGTTTTTTGTCGTCGAGGTAATTGGTGATGGCCTCATACGTGTTATCCATATTGTCGTAGGAGCCGCGATGGACAAACTTCAGCGCCTTGCCCTCGGGCGATTTGCCGATGCTCATGCCCTTGGTCAGGTTCTTCGGATCCTGATCGACCGGAATTTCAGCCAAATACGTGAAGCCGGTATCGTCGGTGGAGGTATAGACGATCATCGAATTGCCGGCAGGCTTGATGCCCTGCTGGTCGAGAAACGCCGACAGCGTCTTGAGCGAATCGATCAGCGTGTCGAACGCCGAATCCCAGTTGGCGTTACCCCTCACGATGACGACCGCTTTCGGCGCCAGCGTGATTTGTTCGCCAAAAGGATCCGCGGTCTGGACCGGCGCGGCAGCCGGGGGCGGTGTCGCAGGGGTCTCGGCGGCTGCAGGCGGAGTTGTTGGAGCGGCCGATGGGCTGGCGGCCGGAGTCGGGGTTGCGGTCGGCGCGGGGGCGGGCGTGGCTGATGCGGCAGGCGGCGGTGATTGCGCAAGGGCATTGCCGAGGCCCAACGAAAGCGCGGCTATCGGGATCAGCGCGACCATGGCTAGGCGGAAAGAGCTGATATAATTCATCCGGTTATTCTCCATGGCCGCATTAAGCGGTCGCGCTCGGCTTGCATGTCCCGGTTCGCCCCGGCAAAGCGCGTGACGGACCTCCGCCATGCTAACACGCGAGGCCCGCTTTCGTCCCATGACAGATACGGAATGGGCCTCCCCGTTCCAGCAAAGATAGCCGACAAAGATTTGCCACGCTGGCCAATCCGCCATTATTCGCCATATAACACGGGCACAGATCGGGAAATTCCATGAGCGCGCTCGCCAACCATGCGTTTGCCAAGATGAACGGCATCGGCAACGATATCGTCGTGGTCGATATGCGCGACAAGCCGGGCCTCGTCACATCAGAGGAAGCGCGCGCGGTGGCCTCGCCGGCGGGCGTGCCTTACGACCAGTTGATGGTGCTGCAGCCACCGCGCCTTAACGGCACCGAGGCCTTTATCCGCATCTACAACAATGATGGCTCCGAAGCCGCGGCCTGCGGCAATGGCATGCGTTGCGTGGCGCGGCGGCTGTTCGAAGCCACCGGCCAAACCGCCGCCACCTTCGAGACCAGGGCCGGTCTGTTGAATTGCTGGCAGGGCGCCGATGGGCTCTATACCGTCGACATGGGCCCGCCGAAATTCGGCTGGAAAGATATCCCGCTCGCGGAAGAGTTTCGCGACACGCGCTCCATCGAGTTGCAGATCGGCCCGATCGACGCGCCGGTGCTGCATACGCCGTCCGCGGTCAGCATGGGCAATCCGCATGCGATCTTCTGGGTCGACGACGTCAACGGCTACGATCTCGCCCGCTTCGGGCCGCTGCTGGAAAACCATCCGATCTTTCCCGAGCGCGCCAATATCACGCTGGCGCATATCGTCGATCGCGATCACATCACGATCCGCACCTGGGAGCGCGGTGCGGGGCTGACCAAGGCTTGCGGCTCGGCGGCCTGCGCTACCGCCGTGGCAGCGGCGCGGCTGAAGCGCGCCAATCGCATCGTCAACATTTCGCTGCCCGGCGGCGAACTCACCATCGAGTGGCGCGAGGGCGACGACCACGTGTTGATGACCGGGACGGCGACCTTTGAATATGAAGGCCGCTTCGACCCCGCGCTGTTTGCATCCGTTGCCTAGAGATGAGCGTCGACATCGTCACCTTCGGCTGTCGCCTCAACGCCTTCGAATCCGAAGTTGTCCGGCGCGAGGCGGAGAATGCCGGGCTCACTGAGACGATCGTCATCAACAGCTGCGCCGTGACCAACGAAGCCGTGGCGCAGGCGCGGCAGTCGATCCGGCGGCTGAAGCGGGACCGGCCATCAGCGCGGATCGTGGTCACCGGCTGCGCGGCGCAGATAGAGCCCGAGATGTTCGCCGGCATGGTCGAGGTCGATCGCGTGATCGGCAATGACGACAAGATGCGCAGCGAGGCCTGGCGCGCGGCCCGCACAGCGCTCGATGCCGGTGCAGCGTTCGGCATCGCGCAGAGCGAAAAGATAGCGGTCGCCGACATCATGGCGGTTAGCGAAATGGCGCCGCATCTCCTGGAAGGATTCGGGAAAGGCCTGCCGCGAGTGTTCGTGCAGGTGCAGAACGGCTGCGATCATCGCTGCACCTTCTGCATTATCCCTTACGGCCGCGGTAATTCGCGCTCGGTGCCGATGGGCGCGGTGGTTGAGCAGGTGCGCGCGCTGGTCGAGCGCGGCCACGCCGAGATCGTGCTGACCGGCGTCGATCTGACCAGTTACGGCGCGGACCTTCCGGGTGCGCCGAAACTTGGCATCCTGACCAGGCAAATATTGCGGCACGTGCCGGAATTGAAGCGGTTGCGGATTTCATCGATCGATCAGGTCGAGCTCGATCGCGATTTGCTCGACGTGATCGCGGATGATGATCGGTTGATGCCGCATCTGCACCTGTCGCTGCAGTCCGGCGACGATCTTATCTTGAAGCGGATGAAACGGCGGCATTCGCGCAGCCAGGCGATCGATTTCTGCGCGCAGGTGCGGCGGCTGCGGCCGGATATTGCGCTCGGCGCCGATATCATCGCGGGCTTTCCGACCGAGACCGAGGACATGTTCGCGCGCTCTCAGGAGATGGTGGAAGAATGCGACCTCACATTCCTGCATGTGTTTCCCTATTCACCGCGTCCGGGCACGCCGGCGGCGCGGATGCCGCAGGTATCGGGCGAAAAGATCAGGGAACGCGCCAGGCGATTGCGGGCGACGGGAGAGGCCGCGCTGCAAAGGCGGCTGACGTCAGAGATCGGCCTGATACGCCAGGTTCTCATCGAGAGTGCCAAGCAGGGCCGTACCGAACATTTTTTGCCGGTGGCGATTGCGGACGAAACGCCCGGCGTGGTCCGGGCGCTCACAATCGCTGGCAATGATGGCGCGCGGTTGACGGTGTGAAAGCGTCACTCCCCATTCCATCCGCATGCCCTGAGCCGCTCTTGTAAATGCGCCGGCGCGGGTGCGACCACGCCCACCGGGTCCTTGTTCCTGGAAATCGGGATCACGA
>DASXJV010000026.1:0-14421 GCA_036497205.1 Bradyrhizobium sp. | reverse complement strand
GGCCGAAATTCTTGATCTGGTCCTTGAGGATCGCGGAAATTTCCGCGGCGCGGATGTCCATCAGCCTGCCTCTTTCATCGCGTGCTTGATCGAATTGAGTTTGGTGCGAAGCGAACTATCCACCATGCGGCTGCCGAGCTTGACTACCAGACCGCCGATGATCGAACGATCGACTTTCACATTGAGCGCGACGTCCTTGCCCGTCACCGATTTCAGCGCGGTCTTGAGGGCGTCGAGATTCTTGTCACTGAGCGTTTCGGCAACGGTGACGTCGGCGGTCGCCTCGCCCTTGAACTTGGCGACCAGGGCGCGAAACGCGCGGATTACGTCGTGCACGGCAAACAGCCGGCGGTTGGCGGTAAGAACTTTCAGGAATTTCGCGGAAATGCCTGAAATGCCTGCCTTGTCGAGTACCGCGGCCAACGCCTTCGACTGCGAATCTGCCGAAAAGACCGGACTGCGGACCAGGCGCTTCAGATCGGCGCTGTCCGCCAACATGGCGTCGAACCTGTCGAGATCGGCTTTTACTGCGTCGATGGATTTTTCATCGCGCGCCAACTCGAACAAGGCCGTTGCATAACGGCCAGACACTCCCGAAACCGACGGATCTTCAGCAGCCACAAGCGCGCTCTTTTAAGCTGTCAAACTCGCAAGGGAAAAACCGTCGCCACGATGCGGCGCCTAGCGATCCAAGCCCTTGGAATTCAAGCGGGACTTCGATTTTCGACCGGTACCAAGGGTATCGGCAACGTTAAAATCGCGGCTTTGCTAACATAGCAAGAGCGCAGGTGCAACATGACGGCGGCGGCTGATGCCGCCTTGTCGCATATCTCTTGGCAGCGACCCCCGGCTCCATTTCTAGCCGAAATCTGTCGTCGCAAATTCAACCCGCCTGCTCCGAACGAAATTGACGCTCGCAGCCTTCGCCGATCAGGACATTTGTTCCGCTTTCGGATGCATGGGAGTTATGAGCGATCCGCAGGAACAGCACGGTTCACCGGCCATTCGCATCAATCGTATTACTTGCTCAAACCTCGTCTTGACCGACGATGACTTTGTTCGCCAGTATTTCCAAGTAATACATAAGTTAATAAATCGTTAATCCGAATCATTATGCAACCTTCATGGATCATCTGCATTAGGTAACAAGATGTTTCAGTCGGCTCGCGGACAGGTTACTGCCTAGTTTACGCCTTATTAGCCAACCAAACGGCGGTCACTCAGAACGGGACGGGGGTTCCACTTGCCACAATGGGTGGCAATACTATCTCGAGGGACTAAGTATATGCTGATCTCTAAAAAAACGGCACTGGGAAATTCACCCCAGTCGCGCACGGCGCTTACTATCTTCGCCGCAACTCTTCTGGTCGGTGGAGGCGTCACCGAAGCCTCTGCCAAATCCAGACATCATCACCGCCATCATCATTCCCATCACGCAAGCAATTCTCCCCGCGGCTCCCTCAATGGTTCTTCTTGGCGCGAGGCCAACGCCGCGACCACCCCGTCGTTGGGCTCCGGACGCAGCTTCTCGGGGATGGCTTCCTATTATGGCAACGAATCCGGCAGCAGGACCGCCTCGGGGCAGCGTATGAACGACAGCCTCATGACCGCGGCCCACCGCAGCCTGCCGTTCGGCACCAAGCTCAGGGTGACCCATGGCGACCGCAGCGTCGTCGTCACGATCAACGACCGCGGCCCGTTCATCCGCGGCCGAGTGCTTGACCTTTCCACGGGCGCCGCCCGCGCGATCGGTCTGACGCACGCCGGCGTCGGCCGCGTCGTCGCAGAGGTCATGTAGCCTCTCTAAGGCGTTCGAACGCCTCTTCCGTCCATCAAAGTTCGGTAAGGGTTGCGTCCGTTATGGCCGCGGAACTTTCTGCACGCCGAAAGGCCTGCCGTCAAAAATGACGGCAGGCTTTTTTATTACACATCTGAGGATGCGCGCAGGCCCGGAATCCAGACTCGGTGTGGTGGCGGGATACCGGGCTCGCTCGTTTCACTCGCGCCCTCGGCGACAAGCGCTACGCGCTTGCGCGGGGAATGACGAATGTCTTTGATTAGGCCCGCTTGGTCGAACCAAGATTACAAAAAGCTTTGCGGATCGACATCGACCTCAAGCTTGAGATTGCCTTTGGTCTTCGGGCCGGCCGCGAGCCATTCGCGCAGATACTCCGACAGATCGACGCCGCGCGCCGACTTCACCAATAGCCGGAAGCGATAGCGGCCCTTGATCACGGCAAGCGGTGCTTCGGCGGGTCCCAATACCTGGATTCGCGCGTCGAGCGGCGCGATCGCAGCTAACCTGCGCGCAAAACTCTCCGCTGTGGGCCGATCGCCCGCGGAAATGATCAGGCTCGCGAGTCGGCCGAACGGCGGATAGCCCGCTCGCTCGCGCGCTTCGATTTCGCTGGCGTAAAACGCCTCGCGGTCGCACGCCACCAGCGCCTTCATCACGGGATGTTCGGGCTGATGGGTTTGCAGATAGCCGACGCCGCGGCCCTGATCGCGCCCGGCGCGCCCGATTACCTGGTTGAGCAGCTGAAACGTCCGCTCGGCGGCGCGCGGATCGCCGTTGCTGAGTCCGAGATCGGCATCGACCACGCCAACCAGATTCAATCGTGGAAAATTATGGCCCTTCGCCACCAACTGGGTGCCGATGATGATATCGACGCGGCCTTCCGCGATCTCGTTCAATTCGGTGCGCATGGTCTCGATCGAGGTGATCAGATCGCTCGACAACACCATGGTCCGCGCATCCGGAAACAGGCTGGCGGCTTCTTCCTGCAGGCGCTCGACGCCGGGACCGACCGCGACCAGCGATTCCTCCGCCGCGCAATGCGGGCAGGCATGCGGGCGCGGCATCGAGAAGCCGCAGTGATGGCAGACGAGACGCTGGCGAAAGCGATGATCGACCAGCCAGGCGTCGCAGATCGTGCAGGCAAAGCGATGCCCGCAGGCCCGGCATAATGTCAGCGGTGCGTAGCCGCGGCGATTGAGAAACAAAAGCGCTTGCTCGCGCCGCTCGATCGCAATCTGAATCTGCTCTGCCAGACGCGGCGAGATGAAGCGGCCGCGCACCGGCGCTTCGCGTCGCAGATCGATCGCCTCAATATGCGGCATGTGCTGGCCGCCGAACCGCGACGGCAGCACCACGCGCTGATAGCGGCCCTTGCGCGCATTGACTTCGGTCTCGACCGACGGGGTCGCCGACGCCAGCACGATGGGAATTTTGGCGATATGCGCGCGCACCACCGCCATGTCGCGGGCGTGGTAATGCGCGCCTTCGTCCTGCTTGTAGGCCTGATCGTGCTCCTCATCGACCATGATCAGCCCGAGATTGGCATAGGGCAGAAACAGCGCGGAGCGCGCGCCCACCACTACCGGCGCTTCGCCCGCTGCGATCGCGGCCCAGTTGCGCGCGCGGGTGCGCGGGGTCAGTTCGGAATGCCATTCCAGGGGCCGGACGCCGAAACGCTGCGCGAAGCGATCCAGGAACTGTCCGGTCAGCGCGATCTCCGGCATCAGGATCAGCGACTGCTTCCCGCGGCGGATGATCTCGGCAACGGCTTCGAAATAGACTTCGGTCTTGCCCGAGCCTGTCACTCCGTCGAGCAGCGCGACATGAAAACTGCCGTTCGCCGCGAGCGCGCGCATCGCATCCACTGCGGTGCGCTGCTGGCGGGAAAAGTCAGGCGCGGAAAACGACGGATCGGGCGCGGGCGGCGCCAGCGCCCGCGGCATCGGCTGCGTCGTCAGCGTGCCTTCATCGACCAGGCCATCGACCACACCGGCGCTGACGCCGGCCTCCTTCGCAGCTTCGGATTTGCCGCGCAGCAGACCGTCCGATAGAATATCGATCAGCCGCCGTCGTGCCGGCGTCATGCGCTGAGGCGGCTCGCCGATCAGGCGCACGCCCATCCGCACCCGCTCCGGGCCGAGATGTTCGCCCATTCGCAGCGTCATCCGCAGCACCATGCCGCGCGCAGACAGCGTGTAGTTGGCGACCCAATCGACCAGGCTGCGCAGTTCCTCTTTCAACGACGGCACGTCGAGCTTTTCGCCGACGTCCTTGAGGCGGTTGTGCAGGCGCTGATCGGGATTGGCGTTTTCCGCCCAGACCACAGCGACCACCTCGCGCGGCCCCAGCGGCACGCACACCACATCACCCGGCGCCAAATCCATGCCGCGCGGCACCCGGTAGGAATAGGCCTGATTGAGCGCGACCGGCACCAGCACATCGACGACGCGCGCCAACGATGCGGATGAGGTGCTGGCGCGCGTGGCATGGTCCATTGGAGGATCAGACTCGATTGGAGAATCAGGCTCGAAGCCGGAAGGCCAGGTTAACTTAGGACCGTGCGCCGGCCGGGGCCAGTGTCCGACCACTGCTGCCAGGCAAGTTAGCGATCGGTAAACGAAAGAGGTGCGATATAATCAGCAGGAATCATCGCGCCTCCCGAGGGCCCCGTGGCCAAGCCAACTTCCGCTGTTCAACGAATTGAACTCGACTGCGCCGACGACGGTGTCGCGCTGCAAATGACGCGTTGGCTGTCGCATCTGCGCACTGAGCGAAGGCTGTCGCCGAAGACGCTCGAGGCCTATGCGCGCGACCTCCGCCAATGTCTCGTCTTTCTCAGCGGGCATTGGGGCAGGCAGGTGACGCTTTCGCGCTTTGCAGCGCTCGAGGCTACCGACGTCAGGGCGTTCATGGCGATGCGCCGCGCCGGCGATATTGGCGGGCGTTCCCTGATGCGGGCGCTGGCAGGTTTGCGTTCGTTCGGGCGCTTCCTCGAACAGGAAGGCAAAGGAAAGGTCGGCGCCTTGTCGGCGATCCGCGCGCCCAAGGTCGGAAAGAGTCTGCCGAAACCGATCCAGATGGCAGCGGCGAAACGTTTCACTGACGCCGACGAACGCGCCGGCGAAGCCCGCGATCCCTGGATCTGGGCGCGCGACGCCGCCGTCATGGCGCTGTTGTACGGATCGGGTTTGCGCATCTCCGAAGCGCTCGGGCTGAAACGGCGCGACGTGCCTTTGCCGGGTGCAGGCGACGTGCTTGTTGTGACCGGAAAGGGCAACAAGACCCGCATGGTGCCGGTGCTGCAAAACGTGCTGACGCTGGTTCAGGATTATGTGGCGATGTGTCCGCATTCGCTGCCATCGGAGGGTCCGATCTTTGTCGGCGCCCGAGGCGGGCCGCTCAGCCCGCGAATCATTCAACTCACCATGGAACGGCTGCGCGGCGCGCTGGGTCTGCCCGACAGCGCGACGCCGCATGCGCTGCGGCATTCTTTCGCGACCCACCTTCTGACCCGCGGCGGCGATCTGCGCGCGATCCAGGAGTTGCTCGGCCACGCCTCGCTTTCGACCACGCAAATTTACACGGGCATCGATAGCGAGCGGCTGTTGGAAGTCTATAAAACCGCGCATCCCCGCGCCTGAGATCGCTCAGAGCCTCTTCGGTTCTGATTGAATCAGAACCGATGCTCTATCCTTTGTTTTGACGCGTTTTCATAACGCGTACCGGCATCCTTCGCTCGAAAACGCTGTAGCTTCAACCCTGACACACTCCCGTCACATCGGCTTGCCTCTTGCGCAGCCGATGTTGTTCGGTCAATCGTGGCTTAGTCCACCGGGGAGGGAATCATGAGCGCACATGAAAGCATGGAGCATGCGGAGCACGCCGAGCACGCCTCCAGCGCCAACAAGAAAATCGCATTGCTGATTGCCGTGATCGCGCTGTTCCTTGCGCTCTCGGAGACGCTGGGCAAGGGCGCCCAGACCGAATCGATCAGCAAGAATGTCGAGGCTTCGAATCTGTGGGCGTTCTTTCAGGCCAAGAGCATCCGCCGCACGGTGGTTCAGGCGGTGTCGGATCAGGCCAGACTAAGCCTCGGCCTCGTGGGCGACGATGCCGCCAAGGCGGCGCTGCAAAAGCAGATCGAAGAATGGCAGAAGACCGCCGCGCGCTACCGCTCCGAGCCTGAAACCGGCGAAGGATCGGAGCAGCTGGCGGCACGCGCCAAGCACGCCGAGGAAGAGCGCGACCTTGCGATGGCGAGATACCATCACTATGAGGTCGCCTCCGCCGCATTTCAGATTGGTATCGTGCTGGCGTCGGCGACCATCATCACCGGCATGATTGCGTTGGCCTGGATATCGGGCCTGCTGGCGCTGGCCGGTATAGCGTTTACCGCGATCGGCCTGTTCGCGCCGCACGCGGTGCATTTGATGTAGATCAACCGGAAGCTTTCGCAGAGATTAGCGCGCTTCGTGCACGCTCTTGCGGAAACGCTGGATCAGCCGCAGCGTCCGCGATGACCAACTGTCGCCGTCGCCGCGCAAGGCTTCCCTGATTCGCAATTTGATGGGGTCGACCAGCGCCGCCGCTTTTGCCCGCAGCTCTATGACGAAGTCATAGAGCGTTTCGAACCACCGCATTTCGAGCAATTTCGGCCGCGTGACGTCGAAGATGAAAGCGGCGACGCCGACCCCGAGGAATTTCGCGAAGATGATGGTGAGGATGGCGCTGATCCAATATTCATGGGTGAGCAGCCAGAAACCGACCAGCTTCAGCGGAAACAGCGGAAGCACCGGCACGATGAATACGATCAGCGTCATTGCCGGCGACAGAGTATCGACCCGCTCAGCGAGCCATTGCTTGAACGCGCGCAACGGAATCAGCGCCACGAACCACGCCACGATCGGCTCGAGGTGATCCCACAGCCAAGCCTCGATCAGGAAGATGATCGCAAGCAGAATCCAGAACGGCTGAAGAAGGCGGCGCATCATGAATGTTGTTCCTGCCCAACCTTCCCCGCGGGCCTCGGTCACATATGTATCGCCCGCTTGCCGACTGCAAGCGCCGCTTCCTTGATGGCTTCCGAACGGGTCGGATGGGCATGGCAGGTGCGCGCCAGATCCTCTGCGGAGCCGCCAAACTCCATCAGAACCGCCGCTTCGTGGATCATTTCCCCGGCTTCGCGGCCGACAATATGCACGCCGAGCACCCGATCGGTTTTCGCATCTGCGAGAACCTTCACGAATCCCTCGGTGGTCTGGTTAACCTTGGAGCGGCCGTTGGCAGTGAAAGGGAATTTGCCGACGGTGTAGGCCACGCCGGCCTGCTTCAGCTCTTCCTCGGTCTTGCCGACCGCCGATACTTCCGGCGTGGTATACACAACGCCGGGAATGACGTCGTAGTTTACATGCCCGGCCTGGCCGGCGAGAATTTCGGCAGCTGCGACGCCTTCGTCCTCGGCCTTGTGGGCGAGCATCGGCCCCGCGACGACATCGCCGATAGCGTACACGCCCTTCACGCTGGTCGCGAAATGCCCGTCGATCTGCACGCAGCCGCGCTTGTCGAGCGCGACGCCGGCTTCCTTCAGGCCGAGGCCGTCGGTGTAGGGCACGCGGCCGATTGACACCAGCACCACGTCGGCTTCAAGCGTTTCCGATTTGCCCCCCGCAGCCAGCTCGATTTGCGCTGACAGCGTCTTGCCTGACGTGTCGATGCCGGTGACCTTGGCGCCGAGCTTGAACGCAAAGCCCTGCTTCTCGAGGATGCGTTGGAATTGTTTTGCCACTTCGCCGTCCATGCCCGGCAAAATGCGGTCGAGAAATTCCACGACCGTGACCCGCGCACCGAGCCTGCGCCACACCGAGCCGAGCTCAAGCCCGATCACGCCGGCGCCGACGATCAATAGGCTCGAAGGCACCTTGTCGAGCGAAAGCGCGCCGGTCGACGAGACGATGCGCTTCTCGTCGATCTCGATGCCCTTCAATCTCGCGATATCGGAGCCGGTGGCGATGACGATGTTCTTGGTTTCCACAAGCTGCGTTTTGCCGTCGCGGCCGGCGACCTCGAGCTTGCCGGTGCCGAGTATCTTTCCCTTGCCGCTGATGACGTCGATCTTGTTTTTCTTCATCAGGAACTCGACGCCCTTGACGTTGCCGTCGATGCCCTGCTGCTTGAAATTCATCATCGAGGGAAGATCGAGTTTCGGCGCGGGGACGCTGACACCCATCTTTGCAAACGAGTGCCCGGCCTCCTCGAACATTTCCGATGCATACAGCAGCGACTTCGACGGCATGCATCCGACATTGAGGCAGGTGCCGCCGAGCGTTGCGTTCTTCTCGACCACGGCGACTTTCATGCCGAGTTGCGCCGCACGGATCGCGCAGACATATCCGCCCGGACCAGTGCCGATGACAACGAGATCGTAGGTGGCCATGATTGAAGTCCCGTAGCTGAAGACTGTGACAGGTATTAGCGCCCGCCCGATACATCAAGGATGGCGCTGGTCACATAGGAAGCCTCGTCCGACATCAGCCAGACGATGGCGTTGGCGATTTCGTTCGCGGTGCCGACGCGCTTCATCGGCACCATGTGACTGAGCCGGTGAGCGCGGTCGGGCTCGCCGCCGCTGGCGTGAATTTCGGTATCGATCAGCCCGGGCCGGATCGCAGCGACGCGTATGCCTTCACCGGCGACTTCGTGTCCCAGTCCGACCGTGAAGGAATCGACGGCGCCCTTGGAAGCCGCATAATCGACATAGGTGTTGGGAGCGCCAAGTTTCGCCGCGACGGACGACAAGTTGACGATGACCCCGCCCTTGCCGCCGTGGCGCGTCGACATCCGCTTCACGGCTTCGCGGGCGCAAAGAATGCTGCCGGTGACGTTGACCGCCATCATGCGCTGAATGCGCTCGGCGGACATCTCGTCCACGCGCGACGTCGGCCCCACGATGCCTGCGTTGTTTATCAGCGCGCCGAGCGTTCCGAATGCATCGGCCGCCTTGAACAGCGCTATGATATCGCTCTCATTGCCGACATCGCATTTCACCGCGATCGCCTTGCCGTTTTTCGCCTCGACGGCAGAGACCACTTGGCGCGCCGCGGCTTCATTGCTGGCATAGCCGACGCAAACCCGAAAACCCCGCGCGGCGGCGGCAAGCGCGGTGGCGCGGCCGATGCCGCGGCTTCCGCCGGTGATGATTACGACGCTGTCGGTCAAATTTGCCCCCACAATCCAGATGCACTCCACTGACAAATCCGCACCAGCATCGCGACGAGTGAGAAAATCAAGATCCGCAAGCCGTCACAGATCCAGCACCAGCCGCGCCGGGTCTTCCAGGCTCTCCTTGACGCGGACCAGGAACGTCACCGCTTCCTTGCCGTCGATGACGCGGTGGTCGTAGGACAGCGCCAGATACATCATCGGGCGGATCTCGATTTTGCCGCCGATCGCCACCGGACGATCCTGTATCTTGTGCATGCCGAGAATGGCGGACTGCGGCGCGTTCAGAATCGGCGTCGACATCAACGAACCATAAATCCCGCCATTGGTAATAGTGAAGGTGCCGCCCTGCATCTCGTCGATCTTGAGCTGGCCGTCGCGCGCGCGCCGTCCGAAATCGGCGATGCTCTTTTCGATCTCGGCGATCGACTTGTGGTCACAGTCGCGCACCACCGGCACCACCAGGCCCTTATCGGTGCCGACGGCGACGCCGATGTGATAATAATTCTTGTAGATCAGATCGGTGCCGTCGATCTCGGCGTTAACAGCCGGAATGTCTTTCAGCGCCTGCACGCAGGCCTTGGCGAAAAAGCCCATAAATCCTAATTTGCTGCCGTGCTTCTTCTCGAACACGTCCTTGTACTGGGCCCGCATCGCCATGATGTGGCTCATGTCGACCTCGTTGAAGGTCGTGAGCATCGCGGCGGTGTTTTGCACGTCCTTCAGGCGGCGGGCGATGGTCTGGCGCAGCCGCGTCATTTTCACGCGCTCTTCGCGCGCCGCATCGTCGGCGGGCGACGGCGCGCGAACCTGCACCGCGGCCGCGGGCTGATGGATCGGCGTCGGCGCCGACGCCGCCTTTTCGATCGCGGCGAGCATGTCGCCTTTGGTGACGCGGCCATCCTTGCCCGAGCCCGGGACGGTAGCGGCATCGATGCCGCTCTCAGCTGAGATCTTGCGCACCGACGGCGCCAGTGGCGCGTCAGCGGTGGGAGCCTTCCGAATCGGGGCGGCGGCAGCAGCGGCGGCGGGCGCAGCCGCGGGGGGCGGTGGAGCTGCGGCTGCGGGGGCCGCCTTGGCAGGCGCAGCAGCCGGCTTGGAAGCGGCTCCTGCCGCACCATCATTGATCTGACCGAGTAACGCGCCGACCGCAACGGTTTCGCCATCCCTGGCGACGATCTCGCCGAGCGTGCCCGCGGATGGTGCCGGGACTTCGATGGTGACCTTATCGGTCTCGAGCTCGACCAGCGGTTCATCCACCGCGACGGCATCGCCAGCCTTCTTGAACCAGCGGCCGATAGTGGCCTCGGTCACGGATTCACCGAGCGTCGGAACGCGAATTTCAGTCATTGTTGTTTCCCCTTGCGTCATGGCCGGGCTCGTCCCGGCCATCCACGCCTTAATCGGTCTTCAAAAAGTAAGACGTGGATGCCCGCGACAAGCGCGGGCATGACAATGCTAGTTCAGCGCCTCGTCGAGCAGAGCCTTGAGCTGTGCCAGGTGCTTCGACATCAAACCGGTGGCCGTCGCGGCAGCGGCGGCGCGTCCGGCGTAACGCGGACGCCTGTTCGGTGCGTGGATCTGGTTCAGCACCCATTCGAGATAAGGCTCGATGAAATGCCACGCCCCCATGTTGCGCGGCTCCTCCTGGCACCAAACCACTTCGGCATTCTTGAAGTGTCCGAGTTCCTGCACCAGTGCCTTCAACGGCACCGGATAAAGCTGCTCGACGCGCATGATATAGACGTCGTCGATGCCGCGTTTTTCGCGCTCCTCGTAGAGGTCGTAATAGACCTTGCCCGAGCACAGCACCACGCGGCGGATATCGTCGTTCGCCACCAGCTTGATCTTCTCGTCGGGCAGCATCACCGCGTCATCGTAGAGAATGCGGTGGAACGTGGTGCCCGCGCCCAATTCCTCCAGCCTCGATACAGCGCGCTTGTGCCGCAGCAGCGATTTCGGCGTCATCAGGATAAGGGGCTTGCGAATCTCGCGATGCAATTGACGCCGCAGCACATGGAAGAAATTGGCGGGCGTGGTGGCATACACCACCTGCATGTTGTCTTCGGCACACATCTGCAGGAAGCGCTCGAGCCGCGCGGAAGAATGCTCCGGTCCCTGTCCTTCATAGCCATGCGGCAGCATGCAGACCAGCCCGGACATGCGCAGCCATTTGCGTTCGCCCGAGGAGATAAACTGGTCGAACAGCACCTGCGCGCCGTTGGCGAAATCGCCGAACTGGGCTTCCCAGACCGTCAAGGCCGTTGGCTCCGCCAGCGAATAGCCATACTCGAAGCCGAGCACGGCTTCTTCCGAGAGCAGCGAGTTGATGACTTCGTAGTGGCCCTGATCGCCGCCGAGATGATTGAACGGCGTGTAGCGGCTCTCGTCTTCCTGATCGATCAGCACCGAATGTCGTTGCGAGAAGGTGCCGCGCTCGCTGTCCTGTCCCGACAGCCGGACGTGATGGCCTTCCTGCATCAACGTGCAGAACGCCAGCGCCTCGCCGGTCGCCCAATCGATCCCGACGCCGTTCTCGATCGCCTTGGCCCGATTTTCCAGAAACCGCTGCACTGTGCGGTGTACCCTGAAGCCATCGGGCACTTTGGTGATCTTGCGGCCGATATCCCTGAGCACCGCGACATCGACGCCGGTGACGCCGCGGCGCGCCTCTTCTTCCGCGTCCGCCGACTTGAACCCGGCCCACTTGCCGTCGAGCCAGTCGGCCTTATTGGGCTTGTAGCCTGAGCCGGCATCGAGTTCGGCATCGAGCCGCGCGCGCCAGTCGGCCTTGGCCTTCTCGACCTCGGCTTCGGTCATCACGCCTTCAGCGATCAGCCGCCTGGAATAAATCTCGAGCGTGGATGGATGCGTCGCGATCTTCTTGTACATCACCGGCTGGGTAAACGCCGGCTCGTCGCCTTCGTTGTGACCGTGCCTGCGATAGCAGAACATGTCGATGACGACGGGTTTATGGAATTTCTGCCGGAATTCGATCGCGACCTTGGCCGCGAACACGACGGCTTCCGGATCGTCGCCGTTCACATGGAAGATCGGTGCGTCGATCATCTTCGCCACATCGGACGGATAGGGCGAGGAACGCGAATAGCGCGGATAGGTGGTGAAGCCGATCTGGTTGTTGACGATGAAGTGCAGCGAACCGCCGGTGCGGTAGCCTTTCAGGTCAGAAAGACTGAAGCATTCCGCCACCACGCCCTGTCCCGCGAACGCCGCGTCTCCGTGCATCAATAGCGGCAATACGGAGATGCGCTGGTCCGGCGGGTCGCCATGCTGATCCTGCTTGGCGCGCACCTTGCCGAGCACCACGGGATCGACGATCTCCAGATGCGAAGGATTGGCCGTAAGCGACAGGTGAATCCGGTTGTTGTCGAACTCGCGATCCGACGACGCACCCAAATGATACTTGACGTCGCCGGAGCCCTCGACTGCGTCGGGATTGACGGAGCCGCCCTTGAATTCATGAAACAGCGCGCGATGCGGCTTGCCCATCACCTGCGTCAGTACGTTCAGGCGTCCGCGATGCGGCATGCCCAACACGATTTCCTTTACGCCAAGATTGCCGCCGCGCTTGATGATCTGTTCAAGTGCCGGAATCAGCGATTCAGCGCCATCCAGGCCGAAGCGCTTGGTGCCGGTGAATTTGAGATCGCAGAATTTCTCGAAACCTTCGGCCTCGACCAGCTTCATCAGGATGGCGCGCCGGCCCTCGCGGGTGAAACTGATTTCCTTGTCCGGGCCCTCGATGCGCTCCTGAATCCAAGCCTTCTGCGCGGCGTTGCTGATGTGCATGAACTCGACGCCCAGCGTCTGGCAGTAAGTGCGTTCGCAGATCGCGACGATTTCCCGCAAGTTGGCGTATTCCAGGCCCAGCACATGATCGAGGAAGATCTTGCGGTCGAAATCGCTCTCCACGAAGCCATAGGAGCGCGGATCGAGTTCCTCGCGATCGCGCGGCGGCTCGATCCCGAGCGGGTCGAGCTTGGCGTGGAAATGGCCGCGCATGCGGTAGGCACGAATCAGCATCAGCGCGCGCACGGAATCGCGTGTCGCCTGATGGACGTCGGCCTCCGTCAGCTCGGCGCCCTTGGCCTGCGGCTTGGCCGCAAGCTTGGTGCCGACAGCCTTTTCGACTTCCGCCCAGTTGCCATCGAGCGCGGAGGTCAGCTCGTCGCGCGGCGTCAGCGGCCAGTTCTGTCGGCCCCAGGACGGTCCTTCGGCGTTTTTCCGGACATCGTCCGGCTGGTCCTTCAGGCTCTTGAAAAACTCCTGCCATTCGGCGTCGACCGAGGCGGGGTCTTCCTCGTAGCGGGCATAGATTTCATCGATGTAAGGGGCGTTCGTACCCTGGAGGAATGAGGAGAGAGCAAAGGCGGCGTTCGCGTCTTGGCGAGACATGATTGCGTCCTGGTGATTTCAGTTCGCGCATGGAATACGGCGCAATAGCCAATCCGGGCACCGGATCAGCGTCATAGGAGACCCTTTACCCTATTTAGGGCAAATGTTCGCGCCGAAAAGAACCAAAAACTGAATTAGGACTTCAATTTTTCGACAAGGGTTTTCCCGAGCCGCGCGGGCGACGGCGAGACCGTGATCCCGGCCGCCTCCATCGCCGCCGTCTTGGAGCCGGCATCGCCCTTGCCGCCGGAAATGATCGCTCCGGCATGGCCCATGCGGCGGCCGGGAGGCGCCGTGACGCCAGCGATAAACCCGACCATCGGCTTCTTGCGGCCGCGCTTGGCCTCGTCCTTGAGGAACTGGGCGGCGTCTTCTTCGGCCGAACCGCCGATTTCGCCGATCATGACGATCGAGGTCGTCTTGGGATCGGCCAAAAACATTTCCAGCACGTCGATGAATTCGGTGCCCTTGACCGGATCGCCGCCGATGCCGACAGCGGTGGTCTGGCCGAGCCCTTCCTGGGAGGTCTGGAACACGGCTTCATAGGTCAGCGTGCCCGAACGCGAAACGATACCGACATTGCCGGGCTTGAAGATGTTCGCCGGCATGATGCCGATCTTGCATTCGCCGGCCGTCATCACCCCCGGGCAATTCGGCCCGATCAGCCGCGACTTCGATCCGGAGAGGGAACGTTTCACCCGCACCATGTCGAGCACCGGAATGCCTTCGGTGATGCAGACGATCAGCGGAACTTCGGCGTCGATGGCTTCACAGATCGCGTCCGCAGCCCCCGGCGGCGGCACGTAGATCACGCTGGCATCGGCGCCGGTCTTGTCGCGCGCCTCGGCCACGGTGTCGAACACCGGCAGACCGAGATGCACCGCACCGCCCTTGCCCGGCGAGGTGCCGCCGACCATCCTGGTGCCATAGGCGATCGCCGCTTCCGAATGAAACGTGCCGTTCTTGCCGGTGAAACCCTGGCAGATGAC
>DASXJV010000025.1:0-9636 GCA_036497205.1 Bradyrhizobium sp. | reverse complement strand
GCGAGTTTTTCTGCGATCGTATTGGCCTGTTCCGCGGACAGGCGACGGGTCAGGAGTTCGCTTGCTGCTTGCTTGACTTGCGCAATTGCCTTGCGTCCGACATCCGCCAATATCAGCGTTCGATCGTCGATTTTCGCCACCGGCTTCTCCCCAACGACCTTGATGAGGGAGGCCGCTGGCGATTCTCCGAGTTGCGGATCGATCGGACCCAGCACGGAATGCTCACACATGACGATTTCGTCGGCCGCGAGCGCGATCAGCGTGCCGCCTGACATGGCGTAGTGGGGCACAAACACCGTGACCTTTCCCTTGTGCTCGCGGACCGCCTTCGCGATTTGCAGCGCCGCAAGTACCAGGCCACCGGGCGTGTGGAGCACGAGGTCGAGCGGCACATCGGCGTCCGTCATCTGGATGGCGCGCAGAACGTCTTCGGAATCGTTGATGTCAATGTAACGTGCAATCGGGAAACCGAGTAGCCGCATGGTCTCTTGCCGGTGCACCAGCAGGATCACGCGCGATTTTCGCTCACGTTCGAGTTGCGAAATCTTGCGCGCCCGCATGGCCTCGAGCATCCGCTGCCGCAACATCGGCTGGATCGCCGAGAATATGAAGAAAAGCCAGAAAAGATCACCGATCGACATGGAATCCTCCTATGGCATGCCATCTCATATCCGCCCCTCAGTATTAAAACCGAGCACGCCTTCGTCCGGGTAGTAGACGCGGTAACGTTGCTCGGATCGGACCAACAGGGGGCCAAGTGTCAACCCCGCCACGAATCCTCCGATATGAGCCCACCACGCGACACCTCCGCTGGAGGAAGGTTGCAGGAGTTCCGCCATCGACTGGAAAATCTGAAGCAAGAACCAGAGACCGATAAAGACAAACGCGTAGACTTCAAAGAATAGCGGGATGAACAGGATCGGGACGACCACCACGACTCGCGCCATTGGAAAGAGGCGCATGTAGCAACCGAGAATGCCGGCGATTGCGCCGGAGGCGCCCAGTGCGGGTACGATCGAAGTCGGGTTGAAGATAACGTGCGCTACTGAAGCCGCGAGCCCACAGGCAACGTAGAACGCCAGATAGCGGCCATGACCCAGCCGATCCTCGATCGTCGGACCGAAAAGCCACAGCGTCCACATGTTGAAGATGAGATGGAGCCATCCGCCATGCAAAAACATCATTGAGAAGAAAGGCAGGATGTCCACGGCGGCCAAATCGGTGTCCCCAGACGCGAGAACCTCGGAGTAGCGCGCGGGAATCAGCGCGAATTGGTGCACGAGCAGCTCGAGCTCGTCGGGACTTAGGCTGTCCTGGAACAGAAACACGAGGCAATTGGTGGCGATCAGCATCCAGGTGATTACTGGCGGATAGCGGGACGGCACAGCGTTCCGGATCGGGATCATCTGCGTCTCTTCGAATCTATGTCGCGGATGCCGGACAATATCTGGCGCTTTCGGCTTGGGCTGGCGGGTCAAGTTGAGATTGCGCCCGCGAGGCCCAAACCGGCCATGACGTTCATCAATTTTTGAGATCCGGGACAAAACTGTCGAACCCGCGGGTTTGCAAAAATTGATGTCGGTCAAGGCGACCCCTGACGCGACGCATCACCCTGCAGCATCGATGCTTCCTGGAGCACCCATGGCCAGCGCGCTGCACATTGTCTGTCCGCATTGCGACTCGATCAACCGTGTGCCGCGCGAACGGCTCCGCCAGCGCGGCAAGTGCGGGTCCTGCCACCGGCCGCTCTACGAAAGGCGGCCGGCTGCGCTGAACAGCGCCGCTCGCTTCGACAAGCATGCAATGCACAGCGACATCCCGCTGCTGGTAGATTTCTGGGCGGCCTGGTGCGGTCCCTGCAAGTCAATGGCGCCGATCTTCGAGCAGGCGGCAACCGAACTCGAGCCCGACGTTCGGCTGATCAAGGTGGACAGCGACGCGGCGCCGGAACTGCTGCAGCGCTTCTCCATTCAGGCCATACCGACGCTGATGCTCGTGCACCGCGGCCGCGAGATTGCGCGCAAGTCCGGCGTCATGCCGCTGTCCCAGTTGCTGGCGTGGACCCGCGAGCATATCGATGGCATGAAGGTATAGCATTGCGTCGGTCGATGCGATCATCTCCCGAGCAAATCTGGCCGCCCAGCTCTTTTTAAAACTTTGCGGCTCGTTCGTCCGTCGGGAAGGTGAACGACGAGGTCGGCCCCGCGCGCGCGGGCGATCTCCTGGGCGACCAGTTCGGCGGTTTCTCTGGTGGGGAAGTGTCCGAACTCCTGGCCCATGTCGCCGCGCACTATCCAGTCGTCGAAGCTGTCGTCCGGAACAACATGAATAGCGGCGGCTGCCATCGCCTGAACTCCATGCGAGGAGCGACGTTTGCCAGAACGTCGCCGATGGCGCGCTGACGGGCGTCAATTTTCGGCGCCACGAGAAAATCGGGAGAATCTGACAACCGTCAATTGGAATCCGGCCCAGGCGCGGCAGAATCGCGCCGAGGATTCAAAAGCCATGATCGCCGCGGTGCAATCGAACAAAGGTCCCACCACTCACGTCATGAGCGTGGCGAAATTCGAGCGATTCTTTCGGATCGCGGCCGGGCTCAATGTCGACAAACAGGACCTCAAGCGCTACAGCGACTTCATCAATCAGAAAGTCTACCACCTCCTGCTTCGGGCTGAAGCCACCGCGAAGGCAAACGGCCGGCTCATTATCGAGCCGTTCGACCTGCCGATCACCAAGGGCCTCCAGCAAAGCATCCGCGAATTCAAGGAGATCGACGAGCAGGTCGAATTACAGCCGATTCTCGATCAGCTCACCGCACGGCCGCCGCTCGACCTCGCCTACGACCAGATACCGAAAGTCAACTGCCTGACGTCGTGGGCGGACTGAGCGTGGCGCTCGCGCGCGCTTTCAAGATCGTCGACGGCAGTCTGAAGCATTCGGCAGCAGAGCATTGGCAGAAGTGCTTCCGTATTTTTGATCTGCTGATGTAGCCCTGCTCGACTTCCGCCTCAAGCCGATGACTTCGTTCCGGTCGCATCGGCGGTTCAGTCGCGGTTTCGTCGCTGGCGTTCGTCGAGCCAGGAGGTAGCGATGATCAAGGATGTCATGGTTTGGCTGGATGGAGGTATCTCCGACGACATTCGGCTGGCGGCTGCTGCCGATATTGCCCGACAGCTCGACAGTCAGGTGATCATCGGATTGTTTCTCAATCCCTTGCCTTTACCCGGTCCAATCGACGGGGACGTCAGTGGCGCGGTTGTCACGGCGGAACTCGTGAATCTCGCGCGCGAGGCCGGCGATAAAACCGATGCGCTGCTGGCCAAGCGGCTCAGACAGCTTGAGCGGCCGGTGGAGATTCGGCGGTTCGATATACTGGCTGACGACGTCGCCCATGTTGCAGCCCGCGAGGCGCGCTCCGCTGATACTTTCGTCGCGCTGCGTCCCAATGGCGCGATGGATCCCGAACGGCTGGTCGAAAGCGTTCTTTTCGGATCGGGCAGGCATGTCTATCTGGTTCCCGAGACGGAGCGGCCAAAGATCGCCTTCAGTCGTATCCTTATCGCCTGGAACGGCAGCCGGGAGTCGGCCCGAGCCGTGGCCGAAGCCATGCCGTTTCTGCACCGGGCAAATGAGGTCACCGTCGTCGTGGTGTTGACTGACGAGCACCCGGCCGAAGAGGAGGTCATCATGGGTAGCGATGCTGTCAATCACCTCAAGCATCACGGAATCGATGCCGGGCTTCATCGCGTCAAGAGCCAGCCTGGCGACGTTGCATCCCGGTTGATGGCAGAGGCTGAACGGCGAAACGCCAACCTTATCGTTATGGGCGGCTACGGTCACTTGCGCCTGAGCGAGCGGTTGCTCGGCGGCGTAACGTACAACCTCATGCACGAGTCCCCTGTTCCGCTCCTGATGGCTCACTAATGGACCGATGTCGCACTAGCGAGGCCCGACATGTCGACTGTTGATATCGATATCCGCAACGAGCAGATGTTTCCGAAGCTGACACCGCAGGAAATCGATCGGCTTCGCCGTTTTGGCGAAGTTCGGCACTACGATGCCGGCACGCCGCTGTTCGTGACAGGAGAAATCGCTCCCGGCATGTACGTGCTGATCAAGGGCTCGGTGCGCGTCGTCAGACGCGATCCCTTGGGGCATAGCGCCCCGGTCGTGGAGGAGGGAGCCGGCCAGTTCGTCGCCGAGGTAGGACAATTGTCAGGCCAGCCGGCATTCGTCGACGTTCAGGCGATCGAGAATGTGGAAGCGCTGCTGATTCCGCCCGAAAATCTCCGCACCCTGATGATCGAAGAGCCGGAACTCGGCGAACGGATCATGCGGGCCCTGATCCTGCGTCGCATCGCTCTGATCGAGGCTGGTGCCGGCGGTCCGGTCCTGATTGGCCCCGAATTCAGTCCGGACGTGATTCGCCTGCAAGGCTTCCTGGCCCGCAATGCGTACCCGCATCAATTGCTCGACCCGATGCAGGATCCGGAAGCCGCGAAGCTGGTAGAGCAATACGCTCCGAATCCCGCGGACCTGCCGCTGGCCGCGTGTCCGAACGGCACGATCCTGAAAAACCCGAACGAAACCGAATTGGCGCGTGCGCTCGGCATGGTGCCGATCGACGAACGGGATCGAACCTATGATGTCGCGGTCGTCGGCGCGGGACCGGCTGGCCTCTCGACCGCGGTCTATGCCGCATCGGAAGGTCTTTCGGTCATCGTGTTCGATGCGAGCGCCTTCGGCGGACAAGCCGGAGCGAGCGCTCGTATCGAGAATTATCTCGGTTTTCCCACAGGCATTTCCGGGCAGGCGCTCACCGGCCGCGCCTATGTGCAGGCGCAGAAATTCGGCGCCAGGATGGCGATACCTTCCGAAGTGATGCGCCTCGATCCGACCGAAACACCGGTTGCGCTTCACGTCAACGATGGTTGGCGCGTCAAGGCCTCGACAGTGGTGGTTGCCACCGGCGCGCGCTACCGGCGCCTTAACATTCCGAACCTTAGTGATTTCGAGGGGCGCGGAGTTTGGTACTGGGCTTCGCCGATCGAGGCGCGCCTGTGTCGAAACGAGGAGATTGTTCTGGTCGGCGGTGGTAACTCGGCGGGCCAGGCCGCCGTCTTCCTGCGCAATTTCGCTGCGAAAATCTGGATGCTGGTGCGCGGACCAAGTCTCGAGGAGAGCATGTCGAAATATCTCATCGATCGCATCCGGGCGATCGATAATATCGAGGTATTGACTCACACAGAGCTTGTTGCCCTGTACGGCAGCCGGGAAAAGCAACTGGAGCGCGTGCGCTGGCGCAACAATGTGACCCGCGAGGAAACGGAGAAGCCGATTCGCCACGTCTTTCTCTTCATCGGCGCGGATCCTGCAACGGCCTGGCTTAAGGGTAGCGGGGTTGCTTTGGACAACAAGAATTTCGTTTTGACGGGCTCGGATATACCGCCGGAGGTCCGCCGGTCAAACAATGGATCCGGCCGTCCGCTGCCGCTGGAAACCAGCGTTCGCGGCATATTCGCCTCCGGCGATGTGCGGTCCGGATCGGTCAAGCGGGTCGGCGCCGCCATCGGCGAGGGCGCGGTCGCTGCGGCGGAACTGCACGCGATTCTCGCAAATGATGCTGCGGCATCGCCGGGCGACGCGAAAACTCAATTAGGAAGCAGCGTGAGCGCGTTCATTTGCGCGGCGAGGCCAGCCGATCCTGCCGGCGGTCGGGATAGAGATTAGATGATCGGCGTGTTGAACAAGGTCAGACAGTCGTCAAGGTCGGGAACGGCCTTGAGCGGCAAAGTCTATTGGCCGCGATTGGCGTCGGAATGTTCGCGCGAATTGAGCGTGATCTGCAACGCGTCACCAGGCTTTGGCCAACGGTTCGCGAAATGCGCTGAAAAGGCCGCATAGGCTGTCTCCACGAGCGGGCACGAGACATGAAGGCTGTACGCGCCAAGCCAGAAATCTTTCGCGATCGTCGCGAAGCGGGCCGGCTGCTCGCCGAGAAGCTCGTAGCCTATGCCCATCGCCCAGACGTGCTCGTGCTGGCGCTGCCGCGCGGCGGCGTGCCTGTCGCCTACGAGGTGGCCCGCGCGCTCGGCGCGCCGCTGGACGTCTTTGTCGTCCGCAAGCTCGGCGTCCCCGGCTACGAGGAACTGGCGATGGGTGCGGTCGCTACCGGCGGCGTGCGCGTGCTCAACGAGCAACTCGTCGAACGGCTTGGCATCCCCGAACAAATGATCGATGCGGTCGCCGCGCATGAACGGCAAGAGCTGGCGCGGCGGGAGCGACTTTACCGCGGCGGTCGTCCGCCGCCCGATGTTCGCGGCCGCACGGTGATTCTGGTGGACGATGGGCTGGCGACCGGAGCCACAATGCACGCTGCGATTCAGGCGTTGCGGCAGCAGCACCCCGCCCGCATTGTGGTTGCGGTTCCGACCGCATCGCCAGAAACTTGCGAGGAGATGAAGGCAAAGGCTGACGACGTGATCTGTGGCATTACGCCGGAGCCGTTCCATGCCGTCGGCCGCTGGTACCGGGATTTCTCGCAGACCACGGACGAGGAGGTTCGCGTCCTGCTGGCGCGGCGAAGCGACCCGGACAACAGCAAGGTCACGCAAAGCCCGACGGCCGACAGCCCGCTCGTCAAGGCACTGCGCGAGGCTGCGTATCCTTTGGCTGGATCCGCGCGCGATTACGATCCTCTGATCGGCCGGATCGGCGAGGCACGGTTGGCGCTGCTCGGTGAAGCGTCCCACGGCACGCACGAGTTCTACCGCGAGCGTGCCGAGATCACGAAGCGGCTCATCGCGGAGAAAAACTTCATCGCCGTCGCAGTGGAGGCGGATTGGCCGGACGCCTATCGGCTCAACCGCTATGTTCGCGGCGTAACCGATGACGTCGATGCCGTGGAAGCGCTCGCCGATTTTCGCCGCTTCCCGACATGGATGTGGCGCAACACCGTGGTGGTCGAGTTCATCGAGTGGCTGCGGGCGCATAATGATTCGCTTCCGGCAGGCGTCGAGAAAGTCGGGTTTTACGGCCTCGATCTCTACAGCCTGCACGCCTCGATGAAAGCCGTTCTGCAACACCTCGAAAAAATCGACCCGGAGGCGGCCGCACGTGCGCGGGAACGTTACTCCTGCTTCGACCATTTCGGCGAGGACACCCAGGCCTATGGTCTGATGACGCGCCTGAACCTTTCCAGGTCGTGTGAAGAGGAGGTCGTCGCCCAGTTGGTCGAGTTGCAGCGCCGGACGGCTGACTACGCCCGGCGCGACGGTCGTCTGGCGGAAGACGAACTGTTCTATGCCGAACAGAATGCCCGGCTGGTGAAGAACGCCGAGGCATATTACCGCTCCATGTTCCTTGAGGAGACCTCGTCATGGAATCTGCGCGACCGCCACATGTCCGAAACGCTTGACGAACTGCTCGCGTATCTCGGTCGGAAAGCCGGCCGCGCGAAGATTGCGGTCTGGGAGCATAATTCTCACCTCGGCGACGCACGTGCGACGGAGATGGGCCGGCGCGGCGAGCTCAATGTCGGCCAGCTTGCGCGCGAGAAATACGGCAGCGAGGCTGTGCTGGTCGGCTTCACCACTCACCACGGCACTGTCACAGCCGCCTCCGACTGGGGCAAATCGGCCGAACGAAAACGCGTTCGCCCGGCGCTGGCGGACAGCTATGAGGCGCTGTTCCATGCCGCCCGGCGCGACCGGTTCCTGCTCATCTTGAACGAGAGCGAAGCGCTGCAACAATTAGGCGTGCCTCGGCTCGAGCGGGCGATCGGTGTAATCTACCGTCCAGAGACCGAGCGGCAGAGCCACTATTTCCGGGCGCGACTAACCGAGCAGTTCGACGCGGTACTCCATTTCGATGAGACGCGTGCGGTCAAACCGCTCGAAACCACGGCGGAATGGGAAGCCGGCGAGCTTCCGGAGACATTCCCATTCGCGGTGTAGACAAGCAGGTACCGCGGCCACCGCCGAGGAGGCGGGCGATTGCGCGCGAGGTGAGCGCCGACGCAAGCGCCGGGCGAGCGTCGAGGTTTATGCCCGCGGGTCAGATTGCGTTCGAGAAGGGAAGCATGCCATGAACGATTCTATAACTCAGGCGGTTGAAGAGCGATTGGTCCAGGTCGCGGCCGGCTCGGTGACGCTCGAAGGGAATCTAAGTCTGCCGGAGGAAGCACGTGCGGTTGTGCTGTTCGCCCATGGCAGCGGTAGTAGCCGGCACAGCCCTCGCAATCGCTATGTGGCGCGGGTGCTGAACGAAGCAAAGCTGGCGACGCTGCTGATCGATTTGCTGACGCTGGACGAAGAGGTCATCGACGCGCGCACCGCACAGCTGCGTTTCGATATCGAACTGCTCGCCGAGAGGCTCGTCGGCGCGACCGACTGGCTCGTGCAGGATCCCGATACGAAAGAGCTTCGGATCGGCTACTTCGGTGCCAGCACCGGTGCCGCCGCCGCGCTGGTGGCGGCGGCTGTGCGCTCCGATCTGGTGGGCGCGGTGGTCTCGAGAGGCGGCCGCCCCGATCTGGCCGGTGCCGCCTTGATGCACGTTCGGGCTCCCACGCTGCTTATCGTCGGAGGAAACGACACCCAGGTTATCAAGTTAAACCGCGAAGCCCTCGCGCAGCTGCGCTGCGAAAAGCAACTCATGATCGTGCCGGGAGCAACGCACCTTTTCGAGGAACGTGGGGCGCTCGACGAAGTGGCGCGCTTGGCGCGCGACTGGTTCCGGCGCCATCTTGTCCCCGCTGCGTAGCGAAACGGCAGGCACAGGCCGGTCGCCTGACGGAGATGGTCTGTGTCTCTCAACGATACCAATCAGGCTAAAGCGCCCGGCAAGCCGCGTCCGCTCGTGCTGGGTCTGGAGCGCATCGGTCTGATCTCCCTGCGTTTTCCACTGCTCGTCGGGCTTGCCGCCCTGGTGCTGCTGGTAACGGCAGTGTTCGGGATCGCGCGTACCAAGGTGGACGATTCGCTCAGTCACCGGGACATTAGCGGCGCGTTCCGTACGGTATGCGGGACTGTGCGTGCGGATGAGTTTGCCGTGACAACCCCAAGCGGTCATACCGATCGGAAGTTACAATGACAGGTTTGGCGTCACTCTGTCCCTCCCGAGCATTGTGGGAGGTGAGGGCGTAGTTCGGACCTTCGAATCGGAGATGTCAGGCGAGGAGCGGCAAGCGCTGGAGTTGGGCGCCGCCGTTTAAAGAAACCGGAAAGCCGAACCTGATGTCGTCGGGCCGGGACCAAGCTGTCGCGGTTCACCGCCAGCGCTGGTCGACGCAGGCCTTCGGCTGCTCGCCGCGGTCCTGCGCCAGCGAGGGATAGTCCGTATATCCCTTCTCGCCGCCGCCGTAATAGGTCGTCGGATCGTCGACGTTCAACGGAGCGCCAACGCGTAGCCGCTCGGGGAGATCGGGGTTGGCGATGAACTTGCGGCCGAAAGCGATCAGGTCCGCCCTGCGTTCGCGAAGCCACTGCTCCGCGGTGTCGGCCTGGAAGCCGCCCGCCACGATCAGGGTTCCCTTGAATTTCTTCCGGATCATCTCGGCCATGCTTAGCGCCCGCGGATCCGGCTCCTTTCCATTCTGCATCTGCTCCATCGCCGGGTTGACGATATGCAAATAGG
>DASXJV010000024.1:0-24993 GCA_036497205.1 Bradyrhizobium sp. | reverse complement strand
AGCATGAGCAGATGTCTTCCGCTCCTCCCTCAAGAACGGACGTTGGTTTAGCACCACGTCTTGTTTTCGTTTCGCCGATCCAATGTTATAGAATGTCCACATTTTAGGGTAGCCTCAACGTCAGCCAAAATACCCTGAGATTATGCCTTTTTCGACTTTGCAAATGTAGGTGTATTTAGGATTTACCACCTGGGTGCAGCGCGCTTCCGCAATTTGACCGAGAAGCATGTAGCCTTCGGCGGCGGGAATTTTCCAATCGTCTTCCAGCCAATAGACCATTTCCTCGAAGGCAATGCGCATGGCGTCTTCAAGCGGCCGGGCGCAACCCAACGTGCAAATATGCGACGGCGTTTCGATGCGCGGATGATTCAGCCGCGGTGGCGCCTTCTCGAGCGACACTTTTACCGTCAGCGTCGCAGCAATTTCGATCGCTCCCATGCCATTGCATTCGCCGTCGCCCTGGATGGCGTGGCAATCGCCAAGAAAGAGATGCGTTCCCTCCTTGTTGACGCGTAGCAATACCGTATTGCCTGTCGTGATTTCCTGGACGTCCAGATTGCCGCCATGCGGACCATTGTCGACGGTCAGGACCGCGCCATGCACCGGCGCGACACCGATGACACCGATCATCGGCCGTACCGGCAGCTTGAGGTGTTCGTTCCAGCATACGAGACCATTCTTGACTTCAACGACCCTCGTCTGCCTGCCGAACTCCTTTCGCCGCACCCAATCGGGAAACATTCCGATGCCAGGCCACAAGGCGGTAAAACCCAGATTGTCGAGTTCCATCTTGACGATCTCGACTTTCAACATGTCCCCGACTTTCGACCCGCGCACTTCGATCGGTCCGGTTGCACCATTGACGAACGGAAAAGTGACGTCAGCTTCGGTCAATTGCTGTCCGAGATGGCGGATCGTGCCGTCGTTGGCGTTGATCGCGCATTCCACCACGAAGGTTTCACCGGGTTCGACGCTGGCGACGAACCGGTCATCGCCCGAAAGTGCGTATTTGATGTTGCCGGCCTTGCTGACACGCTGAGACATTTCCACTCCTTATCTTGAACTTCTGTCCGATGTTTAATGGATGCGGCGCCACGGCATAAGAAGGCGCTCAATCCGGCCCACCACAAAGGTCAGCAGCAGCGCCAGCGCGATCGTTGCCACCAAAGCGGCGAAGACTTTTGGGATGATGTACAGCGAGCCTGCTTTGAAGATGGCATGGCCCAGACCCTCGGATGACGACATGAATTCGCCGACAATCGCGCCGATCAGCGCGAAACCGACCGTCAGCTTCAGTCCGGCAAAAATATCGGTGAGCGAGGCCGGCACCACGAGCTTGCGAAAAATCTGAAACTTCGACGCTCCCAGCGTCCGCATCAGATTGATCTGGTCTGTATCAACCCCGACTGCGCCCTTGTAAGACGTCACCAAAGCAACAATCACCACCGACAGCGTCGACATAGCAACTTTTGAAATCAGTCCGGTGCCGAACCAGATAATGATGATTGGCGCCAAAGCGATGATCGGAATCGAGCCGAGCGCGATCACGAACGGTTCCACCACACGGGAAACGAACCGGGAGTACCAGAGCGAGAGTCCAATGACGGTGCCGACGAAATTTCCGACGAGAAAGCCGAGCAGGGTTTCAAGCCCGGTGACATAAGTATCGCGCCATAGACTTCCGTCACGCACCATCTGACCGAGAAAGCCGGCAATCGCCGAAGGCGAGCCAAACATGAAGGCCGCCTGCTTGTTGTTCGCCGTCATATGGTCCCAAAAACCGAGCAGCACGGCGAGGAGCCCTGCTTGTGTCGCAAGAACGATCGCGGCCGAGCGGAGCCTGCGCCAACGCCGGATGGCCGGCGCGATAGGCTTTTTTGCGGGCACATGAGTTGTGCGGTTCATGCCGCTCTCTACATCGACCGTCATTGCAACACGACGTCAAGATCGGCCCAGATTTGCCGAACGTATTGGCTGAAATCGCGGCTGTCGCGCGCCGCCATCATGTCGGTCCGGTCGATGCCGAGCGAGATCTCATAGACGGCTTTGACCTGCGTCGGCCGTTTCGACAATACGATGACGCGATCCGCAAGCGATACGGCTTCTTCGATATCATGGGTAATGAGCAACAGCGACCGGCCACCCTTGCGAACAAGCTTCGCCGTGTCGCTTTCGATCAACAGCTTGTTTTGGAAATCGAGCGAAGCGAACGGTTCATCGAGCAGCAGCACGGCCGGCTCGTTCACCAATGTCCGCGCCAGCGCCACGCGCTGGCGCATGCCGCCCGAGAGAGTCGAAGGGTAGTGATCGGCGAAGCCGTGGAGCCCCAGCTGATCGAGCATTGCGCGGCTGCGGTCGTGAGCCTCGCTCGCCGCGACGCCGCGGATTTCAAGGCCCAGCATCACATTGGCGAGCGCCGTTCGCCACGGCAGCAGGAGGTCCTTCTGCAGCATGTAGCCGACATTTTGCGGCTGCCCGGCGATCTCCTGGCCATACCAGCTGATGCGTCCCGAGTCCGGCGTCAGCAATCCGCATAATGTGTTCAGCAGCGTCGTCTTGCCACAACCCGACGGACCAACGATGCTGACAACCTGGCCGCTATCGAGCGTGAGGCTGAGGTCGCCAATGACCGGAACCACCCGCCCATCGACTTCATAGCTTTTTGCAACATGCTCGACGACGAGCGGGACTGCCGGAACGCGCGTTCCGGCAATAGCGCGCTGAGTAACACTCACGCCGTTCGTTTCACCTGTCATTTGAGGCCGGCGACCGCCTTTTCCGCAAACGTGTTATCAATGATCTGGTCGAATGGTATCGTGCCTTTCGCATTGCCCAGATAGACTTGCATATCCATCAGATTCTTCCATTGATCCTGTTTGGTCACAACGGATTGAGCGGGAATGAGATATTTAAGCTCGGCATCAATTGCCTTGTCGACGACCTCCCCCGGAAGGTCCGGAAATTCCTTACGAGCAACTTGCTTGGCGAATGCCGGATCGGCGTAGGTTTTGCGGGAAGCTTCCTCAAACGACGTAACCAGCGCCTGCACCATCTCCGGATTTTTCTGGATCGTCGTCGGCAGCACCATGATTCCTGTGTTGCAGAAGGGTCCGATATAGCTCGAGAAATCGAACACCACATTGGCGCCTTGCGCTTCGGCGGCGGCGACGCTTGGTTGATATGCAATGGCAATATCGGCTTGACCGGCCAGCATGGCTGCAATTTCGGTACCCGGGTTCACCGGAACGATCGTCGCGTCCACGCCGACCTTCAGGCCGGCTTTTTCCAGCAGCCGCTTCGCAACACTGTAGTTGGTATTTGGTTCGGGCGAAGTAACGATTTTCAGGCCCTTGAAGTCTTTTGGGTCGGTGATTGGCTTGAGCGTTTTTGACACACCGAAATAATGAGCGCGCTGGACGACGGTGCCGACCACAACACCGGGACCGCCATTCTCCCGCGAAATCTGAGCCATCGTCGCGTCACCGATCGCGAAGTCAGCCGAACCGCCGAGAACAGCTGCGAAAGTCTGCGTGTCTCCGCCGGCGGCGCTCACTTTCATGTTGAGGCCGTTCTTCTCAAAGATACCGGCGTGCATACCGACGTAGAGATTGATGTATCCGAGATTGTGGACGGCTTCGCTGAAGCGCACTTCCTTGAGAGGCGCAGCGGCAGCGTGACCTGAGCCGACAATCGGCGTAATCGCCAGGCCGCTCGCAACGGCCGCAGATGTCGTCAGAAAATCACGGCGGCTGAGTGAGAAGCGGTTTGCGGTCAGAAATTGGTGAAACCTGTCGATCATGGCTCTAACCTCCTCGCGAAATTGATGTTCGGTGAGAAAGCAAAGCTAGTCGGTTAGCCCAGCAAGCTGCAAGAGAAAAGAAACGACACCAAAGTGTTCAGAGCTGTGCCACGCCGTTCAGCATGTCGCTGCTACGACATAATGCTAGCAAGCGTGATTGCTATTTGTGATTTTCGTGAATTCTGAAGCAGCGGGATGATTAATCGAGTATCAGTCGCGTTGCGATAATGTCATTTTTGACATTATCGCTGCCCAAAGAAGCAGCGAAACTCGGCGGTCTTAAAATACGGGGCAGCTGCGTCGGTTACCGATAAGCAACTATGGTCACAACGAAAATCGAGCGCCCTAATCGCGATTGAAATAACGCTGCCGGCGATGGTTCGGGAAGAACTCACCACCAGCTTAGGGATTGACCCGTAAGGACGCAAAGCGTCCCGTGAGAGCACCGCCGCACTTTTCCGCGGCAATCCCGACAGCGCGTCGCTGTTCGCGAGCCTTGTCACGGACTGGAGCTACCGTCGTGCCTGTTCTTAGCTCGGGCGATGCGTTCTCGACCGGAGCACGAAGACGCTCAAAGAGATTGCTGACCAGCCCTCGCAAACGAAGATTCTCTGCTGCCAGATCCTTCATTTGCATTACCGCCGGAGCGTTGAGACCACCAAAACGTCTCCGCCAACGATAGAAAGTTCGCAGTGTTATTCCGGCAGTCCTGCAAATTTCAGCAACGGATACACCGGCGCTGGCCTCATAGAGCAGATGAAGAATTTCATTTTCAGTGAATCGGGACCGTCTCATCGATCAACCTTGTGCAACTGCTGTCTTAGACTTCAATCGCCGTCGGCAGCGATCTCTCTCAGCCTCTCGGCTCCACTACGGCAACCTAGCACAATCGCTCGCTGCTCAAAATACGTGCGCAAACAAGGCCGCCAGCGTGTGGTGATGATGTTGGCTTGCCTCAAACGTAGCTGTCTGATTTGCTTCTCCGCGCCTCGCGGAGAAATCACAGATCAATGGCACGCCGCCACGAAATTCCCGCCACGCCAGAAAACATGGTATGGGGATACCTTGATAGCTCGAGTCCACCCGTACTGTCCGTGAACTCGGGCGACACCGTTACCCTGCACAGTTTCCCAGCCGGCGGAAAAGAAACCCTGCCGGACGATTTGAAGCTGGTTCCGGAAGACTACATGAGGGCGATTGAGACGCTGCCTCACGGGCCAGGTCCGCATTTCATCACCGGGCCGGTATACGTGAGAGGCGCGCAAGCTGGCGATGCGTTGCAGATTGACATCCTCGACGTGAAGATAAGGCAGGATTGGGGTTTCGTCTCGATTTTGCCGCTGCTCGGAACGCTACCTGACGAGTTCACCGACTACGAGACCATCCATCCAGCAATCGATCGTGAACGCAATGTCTGCATCATGCCATGGGGAACGGAGATTCCACTCGATCCGTTCTTCGGCATCGTCGCCACCGCTCCTCCTCCCAGCTGGGGGCGATGCGGGTCTCCAGTGCCCCGCGCGTTCGGTGGTAATATGGACAACAAGGAACTTCGCGCCGGTACTACACTCTATCTGCCAGTCTTCAACGAGGGCGCTTTGTTCTTTGCGGGCGACGGACATGCAGTTCAGGGCGATGGAGAAGTATGCATCACCGCGCTGGAATCAGGCGTCACTGGCACATTTCGGCTCACTGTGCGAAAGGACATGGAATTAACCTGGCCGTTTGCCGAAAGTGCGACACATCTGATGTCCATCGGACTCCACGAGGATCTCGATGACGCGGCCAAGCAGGCCGTCAGAGAAATGGTCAAACACGTCTGCGCACGCACCAATCTCACTCGCAACGAGGCTTACATGTTGTGCTCGCTCGCCGGTAACCTGCGCGTGACCCAACTTGTTGATGGCAACAAAGGCATTCACATGCTTTTGCCAAAATCGCATCTTTAAGGGTGAAGCCGATTGCTGGCTGAAGAGCTCCTTGCCCGCCATCGTAACCGCCCCAAACGTTGCGCCGATCGAATGTTATGGAATATTGCGCCACATCGAACTGATAAGGTTTTTCTCGTTACTTATCCTCTTCGGAATGGCCGCGATAAGTGGGTATCGACTCGTCTCTGACAATTTGCGTTACGAATGCTGTCCCGTAACGAAACGCGATACTTGCTACGAATATCTTGAATGGGTTGGTGTGCTTTTGTTCTCACTGATTTCATTCGTGATAGAAAAGATGGCCCGTGTTTCTTGTATGCCATCAATAACGACGTAGTGTTGTCTGAACGTCGAACGCGCACAAAGTGGTCTCGCGACGTTCGCCGGCTCGATGGGCGCGACATCCAACCATTGGATCAGTAACCCGTAGGGCGGCCCTGATCTCGATCCTAGTATTGCACATTAGTGGTCTCGGCAGAGAGTGATCGATTCTACAACCCGCTTCGCAAAGGAATGATACTGCTCCCTAAAACAGAACTGACCGTCTGAGTGTTTGAAGGCACTCCTCACTTGGCGGCCGGCCGCACCGCCAGCGCCGGCTTCGTCACTCCATCGAGCCCCGTCAGCATCAAAATTGTCAGCAGCGCGTTTTGCGGGCCATAATACGCGTCGACCGGTTTGTACCATTCGTTGCGCGAGTGCCAGTTGCCGCCCTCGCCGCCGCCGCCGATGGTCACGGCGGGAATGCCCTGCGACATCGCCAGATTGGAATCGGTGCTGGAGCCGGCAAAGGTGACGCGCGGCGAGCGGGTAATGACCGACACCGCGCGCTGGGTGGCCTGAACGATCGGGGAATCCAGCGCGACCATGCCGGCGGGCCGGTCGCCGATCAGCTTGATCTCGACGGTCATCTTGTCGGAATTCCAGCGCGCGTTTTCTTCCACCACGGCCTGCTTGACGAGATCGAGCAGGCTGGCCTCGAGCTTGAGCAGCTCCTCGGTCGAATTCGAGCGCATATCGACCGCCATCCGCGCCTCGCTGGCGATGGCGTTGACCGAGGTGCCTCCACCAACGGTGCCTACCGTGAATGTGGTCTTGGGATCGGCGGGCGTCTGCAAATCCGAGATTTTTGCAATGGCCCGGCCCATGGCATGGATCGCGCTCGGCAATCCGAACTCCTGGAAACTGTGACCGCCGGGGCCCTTGAAGATCATCTCATAGCGATGGCTTCCGGTCGCCTGATTGACGACGCGGGTGATGCCAAGCCCGTCGATCGAGATGAATCCGTCGATGTCGGCGTGGTCGCGGAACAGGGCCTTGACGCCCCTGAGATTGCCGAGTTCTTCCTCGCCGACCGTGCCGACGAACATCACGTCGCCGACCGTCGCGATCTCGTTGGCATTGATGGACTTGATCAGCGAAAGCAGCGCGGCGAGACCGCGCGAGTCATCGCCGATGCCCGGCGCCAGAATGACGCCATCTTTCTCTTTCACGGCAACGTCAGTGCCCTCGGGGAACACCGTGTCGAGATGCGCTGCCACGACCAGCTTCGGCCTGCCGCCGCCGCTGCCCTTGCGCAAGCCGATCACATTGCCTTCGCTGTCGATGGCAGCGTCCTTGAAGCCCAGCTCCTGAAACCGCTTCAAATAATATTCGGCCCTGACTTTTTCCTTGTAGGGCGGCGCCGGGATTTCGGTGATGCGTTTCTGTTCGGCGAATGCCGTGTCGTCATCCGCCTTGATGTCCTCAAGGGTCTTGATCACCCTGGGGTTGGCCAGAATGCCTTGATAGGCGGTTTCGACTGCCGTTCCCTGGGTAGGAGACTGGGCGCAAGCTTGATTCATTATCAACCCGGCCGCCAACAGCAGAGTGGTCGCGAAGATCGATCGTGTAAGCCGGTTTTTCATGAATCTGTTTCTCATTTTCCGCCTCCCCATTTTCGGGGCTTTACCCCGCATCTAATCCCACATCCTTCAGCCGCTGGGACAACCAGCCGGATGCGGGCTGGTCGATGACGCCGCCGACGTAAACATCCGATACGACATTTTTCTTTCCCAGCACAAGATAGACTCCGATCGAGTAAGCGAACCACAAATGCGGATCGGTCAGCGCGCGCAGCTTGTGCTGGTCATGCTCCGGCGGCTGATGATTGCTCGCCTTCCTGACTTCGATCGCGAGCAGATTATTGGGAATCTCGCGCTGGTGCACGACGATATCTGGATAAACAGATTTTCCGAGCTGATCGTCGGTAGAGACAATGGTTCCCTTCGGAAGCCGCAGCGTGCGCTCGCCCAGCCTGTTGTAATCGCAATCGACGTCCCATCCCGCAAATTGCTTTTCGAGATGCACCGCCAGGCGGTGGGTGAGCGTGCGCTCTCCGAGATCCTTTTCGAGCAAGTGGGTCTCGCGCGCGTAGAACTCGGCAAGCGCGCTTACAACCTTGTTCAACTCGGTCTGCATGTTGCCTCCGACAACAACATTCTCGGCCTTGCGCGCCCGCGGTCGTCAGGCGGTTATCCTTACATCTGCACTTCGATGAGCCGCGGTCCCTGCTCGGCGATGGCTTCCGCCAGCGCCCTGTTGAAATCGTCGGCATTGCTGACAGCGCGGCCCGGAACCCCCATGCCCTTGGCGAGCGAGACCCAGTCGATCGCGGGGCGGTCGATTTTCAACATGTCCAGCGCGCGCTGCCCCGGCTCGCCTGCGCCGACACCGTCGAATTCGCCCCGCAGGATTTGATAAATGCGATTGGCGAACACGATCGTTGTCACGTTGAGGCCTTCGCGGGCCTGCGTCCACAGCGATTGCAGCGTGTACATCGCGCTGCCGTCGCCGACCAGGCAGATCACCTTGCGGTCGGGGCATGCCACCGCGGCTCCGGTCGCGACCGGGGTCGAAAATCCGATCGAGCCGCCCATGTTCTGCAGCCAGTCGTGCGGAGCAGCGACGGCGGTCGGCGGAAAGAAGCCGCGTCCCGTGGTGATGGATTCATCGACCACAATCGCATTCTCCGGAATCGCCATCGCGAGCGCCTGTGCGATCGATGCGTGGGTCAGCGCGCCCGTCGGCTTGGCGATCTCGACCAGGGCTTGCGGTTTTGCATCCTGCGGTTTGGCACCCACGGCGGACGTCAACGCCTCCAGCGCGGCGACCGAATTTTCTCCGCCTGAGGTCATGCGATGGACCTCACAGCCCTCGGGCTTCAACAGGCTCGGCTTGTTCGGGTAGGCGAAGAACGCCACCGGATCGTTGGTCTCGACCAGAATGATGTGCCGGAAACCTTTAAGGATCGGCAGCGCCTGCTCGATCACGTAAGGAATCCGGTCGATCGAGAACCGCCCCCGCCCGCGCGCCATGCGTGGATTGTAAGTTTGGCCCATCACCTTGCAGCCGGTCTTGCCGGCAATCTGCGCTGCCAGCGCCAGCCCACGCTCGGTCAACGCGCTGCCGGTGAGCAGCAGCAGCGTCTGCTCACCGCCGCGCAAAACCTTCGCCGCGGTCTCGACCGCTTGCGACGAGTAATTCGCGCGCTGCGATTCCGCCGGCACCTGGGCGATTCCGTCGGCCTCGTTCCACGCGGTGTCGGCAGGCAAAATCAGGGTAGCGATCTGCGCCGGCGCGCTTTTGGCCGCGGCGATAGCGGCGGCACCATCGGCGGCGACGGATTTCGCGTCCGGCGAGGTACGCACCCATGCCGACATTGGCCGCGCCAGGCCCTCGATGTCGGAGGTCAGCGGCGCATTATATTCGATGTGGTAGGTCGCATGCTGCCCGACGATGTTGACGATGCCGGAATTCGCCTTCTTGGCGTTGTGCAGGTTGGCGAGGCCGTTGGCGAGCCCGGGCCCGAGATGCAGCAGCGTCGATGCGGGCGTGCCCTTCATGCGGAAATAGCCGTCTGCGGCACCCGTCACCACGCCCTCGAACAGGCCGAGCACGCAGCGCATGCCCTGAACCCGATCAAGAGCTGCGACAAAATGCATCTCGGAGGTGCCAGGATTGGCGAAGCAGACGTCAACACCGCCCGCGATCAAGGTCCGCACCAGACTTTCCGCACCATTCATCGTTCCACTCCCGTTCGCGACGTTTCTTGAATATATTGAAGATCAATCATTCCTAGCGCATTTCGTCAAAGGGTTCGCAGGCATTGCTGCCATCGCCGCGGTAGCAGCGCCTTTTTTAGCGCAGCAATTGAAAATTGCAGTCGTCGCGTGGCCGTGGCTTGCGAAATCGCGCTAACTATGGCCTGTATCGCGGGCAAATCGATTTTTGCGGGGACGAGATGATCCGGGCTTTTGCTTTGCTGTTTGCGGCGGTGACCCTGCTGGCTGGCACCGACCATGCGCGGGCCCAGATCTTCGACATGCGCGACATCATGGGTGGCGGCCCCATTTTCAGGGGCGCCGGTTCAAGCCCGATTCCACGCACGACTGTGAGCTTTGCGAGCAATTATTCGCCCGGCACCATTGTTATAAACACCGCCGAGCGGCGGCTCTACCTCGTCCTCGCCAATGGCCAGGCGCTTCGCTACGGCATCGGCGTCGGCCGCGACGGCTTTCGCTGGGGCGGCACCCACCGCATCTCCGCCAAGAAAGAATGGCCGAGCTGGACGCCGCCCTCGCAGATGCTGGCGCGTCGCCCCGACCTGCCGCGCCACATGGCAGGCGGCATCGACAATCCGCTCGGCGCCCGCGCCATGTATCTGGGCTCGACGCTATATCGCATTCACGGTTCCAATGAGCCGGAGACCATTGGTCAGGCCGTATCCTCCGGCTGTTTCCGCATGACCAACGACGACGTCACCGATCTTTATAGTCGCGTCTCCGTCGGCACCACCGTCGTCGTGAAAAACTAGGGCAGCGCCAAGCACGGGAACTTGTGCCGCCAGGCGCTTGATCAAGCCTTGCGCCGACGCGCCGATTGCGGCAGCGTCGTTTGCGATGAGCTCTCTTGACCGGTCTTCGCACGCCTTTCGGATAGCCGCGGTGGCTTTGGTTGCAATCGCGTTCGACACCGTCGTCTCGCCGCCATCTGCATCTGCCGAAATTCCCGCCATCGCATCGCGTCAGCGCGCGGAAAGGAAAACATTCACCGACAGCGAGATCATTGAAGGATTTATGAAGACCGCGTTCGGCGCCGAGTATCATCTTGCCGGACGGGTCGACCGCATTAGAAAGTACGACGCGCCGGTGCGAGTGTTTGCCGACGGCAACCGACCGGACCGAAAGACGCTACTTTCGAAGGTCGTCGCCGACATCGCGCAACGGGTTCAGCATCTCGATATCGCAATGGTGGATACACGCGATGGCGCCAATGTTCTTGTCAAACTGGTGCGCGACCGCGACCTGTTTCACACTATCTCGACATTCTACGGCAGCGAACGGGCACGCGAGATTCACACCTCGCTCGATCCGCAATGCCTGTCCGGCTTTCGCAAGAACGACAAGTTTGAAATCGAGCACTCCGACGTGATTCTTACGGTCGACAATGGCGATTTCATCTTCCTCGATTGCGCCTATGAGGAATTGCTGCAGTCGCTGGGGCCGATCAACGACACTTCTACGGTGCCCTGGACGATGTTCAACGACAATGTGTCGATGGGATTTTTCGACGTCTACGATCAATACATCCTGAACGTTCTGTACGACCCGCGCATCAAGGCCGGAATGACCGTTGCGGAGGTCAAGGCGGTGCTGCCCGAGGTGTTGGCGGATGTCCGCGTCTGGGTGAGCAAGGTGAATAGTCTGGCGGAGTGAATCTGTCGGCGCGTGCCGCGCGCTCAGTGCCACCTCTCCCATGGGGAGAGGGAGCGCGCTTCCGATGACGCGATGTCGAAACACAGCTTCGATCCAGGTGGTCGGTGCTACGCCGATTTCTCGAACAACTCGCGGCCGATCAGCATGCGCCGGATCTCGCTGGTGCCGGCGCCGATCTCGTAAAGCTTGGCGTCGCGCAACAGCCGGCCGGTCGGATAGTCGTTGATGTAACCATTGCCGCCGAGCAGTTGGATCGCATCCAGCGCGCATTGCGTCGCCTTCTCGGAGGCATAGAGAATGGCGCCAGCCGCATCCTCGCGCGTGGTCTCGCCGCGGTCGCAGGCTTTTGCCACTGCGTAGACGTAGGCACGCGACGCGTTCATCGTGGTGTACATGTCGGCGATCTTGCCCTGCACCAGCTGGAAGCTGCCAATCGGCTGGCCGAACTGCTTGCGCTCGTGCACATAGGGCATGACAACGTCGAGGCACGCCTGCATGATCCCGAGCGGACCCGCGGCCAGCACCGAGCGCTCGTAATCCAGACCGGACATCAGCACGTTCACACCGCGCCCGACGTCGCCGAGCACGTTTTCTTCCGGCACTTCGCAATTCTCGAATACCAGCTCGCCGGTGTCGGAGCCGCGCATGCCGAGCTTGTCGAGCTTTTGCGCGGTGGAAAATCCCTTCATGCCTTTTTCGATAATGAAAGCGGTGATGCCGCGCGGGCCGGCAGCCGGATCGGTCTTGGCATACACCACCAGCGTTTCCGCAACGGGTCCGTTGGTGATCCACATTTTGCTGCCGTTGACGACGTAGCGACTGCCTTTCCTCTCGGCGCGGGTCGACATCGACACCACGTCCGAACCGGCGCCGGGCTCGGACATCGCCAGCGCCCCGACATGTTCTCCGGAAATCAGCTTCGGCAGATATTTCCGCTTCTGCGCCTCGCTGCCGTTGCGACGCAGCTGATTGACGCAAAGGTTCGAATGCGCGCCGTAGGACAGGCCCACCGCCGCCGACGCACGCGAAATTTCCTCAACCGCAATGCAATGCTCGAGGTAGCCGAGCCCCGATCCGCCATACTCCTCCTCGACGGTAATTCCGTGCAGGCCAAGCGCGCCGAGCTTAGGCCACAGATCGCGGGGAAATTGGTTGCTCTTGTCAATTTCGTCGGCCCGCGGCGCGATTTCCTGGCTCGCGAAATCGTGCACGGTTTCGCGGATCGCGTCCGCGGTTTCGCCGAGATCGAAGTTGAACATCCGATGCGCGTTGGGAATCATGGCGGGCTGCCTCCGGGCAAATCGTGCGGCTTAGCTCGCGCACAGCCTTATGCTTTGGAAATAAGCTTGTCACGGGGCAAGTTGCTGAGAAAAGGGCATCGGCCGGATTGGCGCTCTGCTGCGGCGGAATGCAGCAAACTCGCCCTTGCTCTGGCGCGTGCAACGGGATGTAATTCGGTCAATAATTGCCCCCCGGAGCTAACCAAGGAGGGGAAAATCAGGAGACGTCCGATGCACGGAACAATCGATCTCGGCGCGGATTCCCATCAGAGGGCCGCCCGGGACAAGGCCTACTCCATTCCGCTGGCGGATATCGACGTCAGCCAGCCCGAGCTGTTCAAGACCGATTCCTTTTGGCCGTATTTCGACCGGCTGCGCAAGGAAGACCCCGTGCATTACTGCAAGGACAGCATGTTCGGGCCATACTGGTCGGTGACAAAATACAACGACATCATGGACATCGAGACCCGTCATTCGGTGTTCTCGTCGGCGGCATCGCTCGGCGGCATAACCATCCGCGACATCGCGCCCGACCTGCGCCGCGAAAGCTTCATCGCCATGGACCAGCCGCGCCATGGCGCGCAACGCAAGACCGTCGCGCCGATGTTCACGCCGACGCATCTTGACCAACTGGCGATCAACATCCGCAAGCGGTCGGCTGAATGCCTAGACAATCTGCCGAAGAACGATGTGTTCGACTGGGTCGATCAGGTCTCGATCGAACTGACCACGCAGATGCTCGCCGTGCTGTTCGACTTTCCCTGGGAAGACCGCCGCAAACTGACGCGCTGGTCCGACGTCGCAACAACGATTCCCGGCCCGGACGGGGTCGTCGCGACGGAAGACGAGCGACAGGCCGAGCTGCTGGAATGCGCGGCGTATTTCGGGAAACTCTGGAAAGAGCGCATCAATCAGCCGCCGAAGAGCGACCTGTTATCGATGATGGCCCACAGCGAAGCCACGCGTGACATGGACCCGAAGAATTTCCTCGGCAACCTGATCTTGTTGATCGTCGGCGGCAACGATACCACCCGCAACACGCTGTCGGGCAGCATTTATGCGCTGAGCAAAAATCCGGAGCAGTACAAGAAGCTGCGCGAAAATCCGGCTCTGATCGATAGTTTCGTGCCGGAGGTGATCCGCTGGCAGACACCATTGGCGCATATGCGCCGGACAGCGCTCGAGGACGTTGAGTTCCGCGGCAAGCGGTTCAAGAAGGGTGACAAGGTCGTGATGTGGTACGTCTCGGGTAACCGCGACGATGAGGTAATCGACCGTCCCGACGAGTTCATCATCGACCGGGCCCGACCGCGCACCCATATCTCCTTCGGCTTTGGTATTCATCGTTGCGTCGGGATCAGGCTAGCCGAGCTGCAATTGAAGATAATCTGGGAAGAAATCCTGAAGCGCTTCGATCACATTGAGGTGGTCGGCGAACCCAAGCGGGTGTATTCCAGCTTCGTCAAAGGTTACGAGACCTTGCCGGCGCGCATCGCCGGCTGACCAGCCCATGACATCTATTTTTATTTTGGGATTAATCAACGATGAACATCCAGACGCCAGTCAGAGCCGACAGGAATGAGCTTCAGCGCTTGGCGCGCGAGGAGGCCTATTCCACGCCACTGAAGGATTTTCATCCCGGCGCGCCCAGGCTATTCCAGAACGATACGCTGTGGCCCTGGTTCGAGCGGCTGCGCAACGAAGAGCCGGTGCATTACTGCACCAACTCGCCGATCGAACCCTATTGGTCGGTCACCAAATACAATGACATCATGCATGTCGATACCAACCACGGTATCTTCTCCTCGGACGTCAGCCTCGGCGGCATCTCGATCCGGGACGTGCCTCCGGGCTATGACTGGCCGAGCTTCATCGCGATGGATCAGCCGCGGCACTCTGCCCAGCGCAAGACCGTGTCGCCGATGTTCACGCCAACGCATCTCGACGATCTTGCAGTTCTGATCCGCGAACGCGCCGGAAAGGTCCTCGACGCCCTGCCGCGCAACGAGACCTTCAATTTCGTCGATCGGGTTTCGATCGAACTGACCACCCAGATGCTGGCGACGTTGTTCGACTTTCCCTGGGAAGAACGCCGCAAGCTGACGCGCTGGTCCGACGTCTCAACCGCTCTGCCCAAGAGCGGGATCGTCGAATCGGCCGAACAGCGCAGGGCCGAAATGGACGAGTGCGCCGCCTATTTCGCAAAGCTCTGGAATGAACGCGTCAATGCCGAGCCGACAAACGACCTGATCTCGATGATGGCGCACAGCGAAGCCACGCGGCACATGGACCCTGACAATCTGATGGGCAATATCATTTTGCTGATCGTCGGCGGCAATGACACCACCCGCAATACCATGAGCGGCTCGGTGCTCGCATTGAATGAAAATCCCGACCAGTATCAAAAGCTGCGCGACAATCCGGCGCTGATCGATTCCGTCGTGCCGGAAGTCATTCGCTGGCAAACGCCGCTGGCGCATATGCGGCGTACCGCGCTTGAAGATACCGAACTCGGCGGCAAGACCATTCGCAAGGGCGACCGGGTCGTGATGTGGTACGTCTCGGGCAATCGCGATGAAGAGGGAATTGAGAACCCCAACGACTTCATCATCGACCGCGCCCGTCCCCGCACGCATCTGTCGTTCGGCTTCGGCATCCATCGCTGCGTAGGCATGCGGCTTGCCGAACTGCAATTGAAGATCGTATGGCAGGAGATGCTGAAGCGATTTGACAAGGTCGAGGTGGTTGGCGAGCCGAAGCGGGTGTATTCCAGCTTCGTCAGAGGCATCGAGTCGCTGCCGGTGCGCATTCCAGCGTGAACAACGCCGCCCTCAACCCGCCAAGCCTCGCCGAGGCCATCAACGCGAAGGGTTTTTCCGGCGCCTCAGGCTTCCGCGTTGTCGCAGTTGAGCCGGGGAGCGCTGAGGTGTCGCTGCTTCGCCGGCCGGACCTCTTGCAGTTTTTCGGACATTTTCACGGCGGGGTCATCACCGCGCTGGCCGATCAGGCCGCGGGCATCGCGGTCACGTCGGGATTACCGAAAGGGCGGATCGGGGTCACCGTCGAGATCAAGGTCAACTTTCTTAGCCCGGCGGACGGCAGCGAACTTGTGGCCCGCGCTAAAACTCTGAAAATGTCGGGCTCGATCGGGGTTGCCACGGTCGAAGTCTTCAGCAAAAACGTGGCTACCGAAACCCTCTGCGCATTTTGCACCGCCACCATGCGCGCCCTTGATCTGCCAGCCGAGTTCCGATGACCGCCACAGAACATGATGAGTTTACCGACATCCGCGACGCCGTCGCGAAACTTTGCGCGCAATTCCCCGGCGAGTACTGGCGCAAGCTCGACCGCGAAATGGCCTATCCCAAGGCATTCGTCGATGCGTTGACAGAGGCCGGCTATCTCTCGGTATTGATCCCCGAGGAATATGGCGGCGCCGGGCTGAAGTTATCTGCCGCAGCCGCGATCCTCGAGGAGATTCAGCGCGCCGGATGCAATGGCGGCGGCTGCCATGCCCAGATGTACACCATGGGCACGCTGTTGCGCCACGGCAGCGATGAACAAAAATCGAAATGGCTGCCGAAGATCGCCAGCGGTGAATTGCGGCTGCAGGCGTTTGGCGTGACCGAGCCGACCAGCGGCACCGATACCTCATCGCTGAAGACCTTTGCAAGGCGCGAGGGAAACGACAGCTATATCGTCAACGGCCAGAAAATCTGGACCAGCCGCGCCGAATATTCCGACCTGATGATCCTGCTGGCGCGCACCACGCCGAAGGAGCAATCCAAAAAGCGTACCGATGGTCTGTCGGTGTTCATCGTCGATATGCGTGCGGCCAAGGATAACGGGCTCTCGATCAGTCCGATCCGAACCATGATGAACCACTCCACCACGGAAGTTTTCTTCAGCGATCTTCGCGTGCCCGCGAAAAATCTGATCGGCGAGGAAGGCAAGGGCTTTCGCTATATATTGTCGGGCATGAATGCCGAGCGCATCCTGATCGCGGCCGAATGCGTCGGCGACGCCAAATGGTTTATCGCCAAGGCTTCCAGCTACGCCAAGGAGCGCGCCGTGTTCGGCCGTCCGATCGGACAGAACCAGGGCGTCCAGTTTCCAATTGCAAAAGCCTACGCATCGATGCGCGCGGCTGAGCTGATGGTCAAGGAAGCCACGCGCAAATACGAAGCCGGCATCGATTGCGGCGCCGAGGCCAATATGGCCAAGATGCTGGCGGCCGACGCCTCCTGGGAAGCCGCCAATGCCTGCGTGCAGACCCATGGCGGTTTCGGCTTTGCGGAAGAATACGACGTCGAACGCAAATTCCGCGAGACCCGGCTCTATCAAGTCGCGCCGATCTCGACCAATCTCATATTGTCATACCTCGCCGAGCACGTGCTGGGCATGCCCCGCTCCTACTGAGAAAAGAAGATGCTACCGCTTGAGGGACTGATCGTCATTGCCGTCGAACAGGCGGTCGCCGCCCCATTCTGCAGCTCGCGGCTGGCCGATGCCGGCGCCCATGTCATCAAGGTGGAACGGCCCGAGGGCGATTTTGCGCGCGGCTACGATGCCGCAGCGAAGGGGCAGAGCAGCTATTTCGTCTGGCTCAATCGCGGCAAAGATTCCGTGGCGATCGACCTCGCCACCAGGGAAGGACGCCAGAGCCTTGAACAACTGATCACCGGAGCGGATGTGCTGATCCAGAATCTCAAGCCGGGCTCGATGGACAAGCTCGGTTTTTCGCTTCAGCGCTTGCGAAAGGATTATCCGGCGCTGATCTGCTGTACCATTAGTGGCTATGGCGATGACGGTCCGTACGCTCATCGCAAGGCCTACGATCTGCTGATTCAGGCGGAGAGCGGGCTCGCCTCCATCACCGGCGGTCCGGACGGACCGTCGCGCGTGGGCCTGTCGATCGTCGATATCGCCACCGGCGCCACAGCGCATGCCGCCATCCTCGAAGCACTGATCGCGCGATCGCGCCACGGCAAGGGCGCGGATATCCGGATTTCAATGTTCGATGTGATGGCCGACTGGCTATCGGTCCCGCTGCTCAACGCGGAAGCCGGGAATCCGCCGCAACGAATGGGCCTCGCCCATCCGTCGATTGCGCCCTATGGCGTATTTCGCTCGAAGGACGGCAAGGACATCTTGATTTCGATCCAGAGCGAACGCGAATGGAAGAAATTGTGCGCGGACGTATTGGGGCAACCTGCTCTTCCCGATGATCCCCGGTTTTCCAACATGGTCGAGCGCGTTCGCAACCGTAAGCTTACGGACAAGGCCGTCGGCGATATCTTTGCGACGATGCCCCGGGACAAGCTGCTGAAGCGTTTGTCCGACGCCGACATCGCCTTCGCCGAGGTCAATACCATGGCCGACCTCGCGGTGCATCCGCATCTGCGCCGCATCGTGGTGGACACGCCGGCGGGACCGGTCACCTATCCCGCGCCCGCGGCCATCGTCGTCGATCAGCCGCGTCATTATGGCGCCGTGCCCGGCATCGGCGACCACACCGATATCGCCAGACCTCCTCAAGTCCGGACCAAATCGTCATGACCGACAAACCCGATCTCGACCATTTGCGCCAATGGATCGGCCGCACCAGTGAAGCCTCCGACATCGTCACGGCGCAGCTGGTGCGGGGCCTGCGTGCCACATTGTTCATGGAGATCGGCGAGCCCGGGCCGGGCGACGCGGCGCCGTTTACGGCACATTGGTGCCTGGCGCAGCCGGTTTACCCGATGTCGGAACTGGGACCCGACGGCCATCCCACGCGCGGCGGTTTCCTGCCGCCGGTGCCGCTGCCGCGCCGGATGTGGGCCGGTGGCGATCTGGAATTCTTCGAGGCATTGCGCGTCGGCGATGAGATGACGCGAACCTCGCGCATATCGGATGTGGCGATGAAGACCGGCAGCAGCGGCGTATTGTGTTTCGTATCGGTCGAACACCTCATCACGACGCCGCGCGGAACCGCCATCCGCGAGCGGCAGGATATTGTCTATCGCGATATGTCGATCGCCCCAGCATCCGCGCCAGTCAAACCGCCGGCGCCGCCGCCTGCCGCGCAGCACCGCGAAAGCCACATGGCTGACCCCGTCCTGCTGTTTCGCTATTCGGCGCTGACGTTCAACGGCCACCGCATCCATTACGACCGCGACTACGTCACCAAGGTCGAGGGTTATCCCGGGTTGATCTTCCACGGTCCGCTGCAGGCCGCCTTCATCGTCGAACTGGCGGCGAAGCTGCATGGCGGCACGCCGCCGAAGAAGCTCGGCTATCGCGGGGTGCAACCGCTGTTCGAAGGCGCCGAGTTCTCCGTCAACGCCAACGACAATGGCAGCGGCCTGGAGCTCTGGACCGCGAACGCCCAAGGCCAGCCGACCATGAAGGGAACGGCGACGTGGTGAAAGCGCCGAAGAGCGCTAAGACGGTCACCGTCAAGCAGGCGACTTTCGACCTGCTGCGCGCCTTCGGCATCAAAAAAGTCTTCGGCAATCCCGGCTCGACCGAGCTGCCGTTCCTCGCCGACTGGCCCGACGACATCGATTACGTGCTCGGTCTGCAGGAGGCGAGCGTGGTCGGCATGGCCGACGGCTACGCGCAGGCAACGCGCAATGCCGGCTTCGTCAACCTTCATTCTGCCGCCGGTCTCGGCAACGCGCTCGGCAACATCTTCACGTCGTATCGCAACCAGACGCCGCTGGTGATCACCGCGGGCCAGCAGGCGCGTTCGATCTTGCCGATGCAGCCGTTTCTCTATTCCGAGCGCGCCTCGGAATTTCCGCGGCCTTACGTGAAATACAGCGTCGAGCCGGCACGCGCCGAGGACGTGCCGGCCGCGATCGCGCGCGCCTATTACACCGCGATGCAGCCGCCCTGCGGACCGACCTTCGTCTCGGTGCCGATCGACGACTGGATGCATCCGGCGCAGCCGCTTGCCGCGCGTCGGGTGAGCCGCGAGATCGGCCCCGATGCCGATGCGATGAAGACACTGGTGGCCGCGCTCAGCGCCTGCAAGCATCCCGCCTTCGTGGTCGGCCCTGCGGTCGATCGCGCGCAAGCCGTCGATCTGATGGTTGATGTTGCCGAGAAAGCGAAAGCCGCGGTGTGGATCAGCCCGTTCTCGGCGCGCTGCTCTTTTCCGGAGCGACATCCGCAATTCGCCGGCTTCCTGCCGGCATCGCCCGGACAGCTGTCGGAAGCGTTGCGCGACTTCGACCTCGTCATCGTGGTCGGCGCGCCCACCTTCACCTTCCATGTCGAGGGCCATGCCGCGATCTTCGACAGGACGACGATTTTCCAGATCACCGAAGACGGCAACGCCGCCGCCTACGCGCCGGTCGGCACCAGCATCATCGCCACCATGAAGCCGGCGCTGTCGGCGCTATCAGCAGCCTTGCCCGAGAGCAGGCGTGCGGCTCCCGCAGGCCGCAAGCCGGCACCCGCGCCGGCTGCCGCCGATCCGATCCCGGTCGAATACCTCATGCACGCGTTGTCGCAGGCGATGCCCGAGGATGTCGCGCTGGTCGAGGAAGTGCCGTCGCATCGGCCGGCGATGAACAAGCACCTCGCGATGCCGGGCCAGGACAGTTTCTACACCATGGCGAGCGGCGGGCTCGGCTACGGTCTGCCGGCCGCGGTCGGGATGGCATTGGGACGCCAGAAAGGCCGCACCGTCTGCCTGATCGGCGACGGCTCGGCGATGTATTCGATCCAGGCATTGTGGACCGCAGCGCAACGCAAGCTGCCGCTCACGGTCGTTGTCGTGAACAATTCAGGCTATGGCGCGATGCGCTCGTTCAGTCAGGTGATGCAGGTGCGCAATGTGCCGGGCCTCGATCTGCCCGGCATCGACTTCGTCAAGATCGCCGAAGGCCACGGCTGCGATGCCGTGCGCGTCGCGAAAGCATCAGAACTCGCGCCGGCCCTGAAGCGCGCGCTGGCGTACAAGGATACGAGCCTGGTCGAGGTGATGGTCGATTCCGCGGTGCCGCTGCTGTATACGCAGAAGGGTTGAGGCGGCGCGGAGCACGACAATGGTTGCGACGGACAAGGTTTTCGCAGACTCGGTTCCCGAATTCTACGATCGCTATCTCGTCCCCTTGATCTTCGAGCGCTATGCATCCGACCTCGCGGCGCGGATTGCGGGCGCAACACCCCAGGATGTGCTGGAAACCGCTACCGGAACCGGCGTGCTGACGACTGCGATGGTTGCCCGCCTGCCCACGTCGGCCCGGATCGTCGCAACCGACCTCAATCAGCCCATGCTGGACTACGCCGCAGCGAAGCCGTCGCTGCGCGGCCGGATCGCCTGGCAGCAGGCGGATGCGCTGGCATTGCCGTTCGCCGATGCGACATTCGACGTCGTCACCTGCCAATTCGGTGCGATGTTCTTTCCGGACAAGGTGAAGGGCTACAGCGAAGCGAGGCGTGTGCTGAAGCCGCTCGGCCGTTTCCTCTTCAATGTCTGGGGCCGCATCTCGGACAATCATTTCGCCGAAGTCGTGACCGACTCCCTCGCCGCGCTGTTTCCGCAAGACCCGCCGCTGTTCCTGGCGCGCACTCCGCACGGCTATCACGACGTCGCACGCATCCGCGAAGAACTCTCCGCCGCGGGCTTTCGGGACGTCTCGATCGAGACGGTCGATTTCACTAGCAAGGCCGCATCAGCGAGGGACGTCGCGATCGCCTACTGCCAGGGCACGCCGCTGCGCAACGAGATCGTCGCGCGCGACGCCTCACGCCTTGAAGAAGCAACGAATGTGGCGGAAGTCGCTCTGGCGAAGCGTTTTGGCGACGGCGCGATCGAGGGTCTGATCAGCGCGCATGTGATCGCCGCGAGCGCCTGAAATCTTCCGAGTTACGCCGCGGCTTCAGCGGCGTGCAACTCGTGCCGCGGCAATCTCGTTCGCCATCCGCGTATAATCGGTCCAGACCAGATTGAGGAACAGCGGCGGCTCCTGCTTGGCCGCGAGCATTTCGGCATAGCGCTCCCTGGCGCCGTCGATCGCCCACCACTTCTGCGCCGAGGACGCCACCCTTCGGAAGTTGCGGAGCGCGCCCAGAAACTCCTTCGGGTCGGCGCCGGCTTGCACGGCGCACTGAACCAGCCAGTTGAAGCCGGCGAGAATGGCGATGGCGAGATCGGCGGAGGTATTGCCGGTGAACTCGACCACCGTCTGATCATGCGGTAGCTGGCGCAGATAGCCGTCCAGCAGCGCGACTTGCTGATCGGGATCGGCAAGCAGCGCGAACTCGCGGCGCGGCACGCTCAACAGATAGCGGAAGGCTTCCAGCCGCGTGTGGTCGCAGATCGACGGCTCGTCACCGGCATGATCGGACGCCGCTCGCTTGCAGGCGGGATAGACGAACTTTCCGTTATCGACGTCGTCGAGATATTGCTTCGCGCGCTTCTCGATCTCATCGAGAAACGAAAGCTGTTCTTGCGTCGTCGAACTTCCCCCGAATGGCCACCAGTTCATGCGACCCCAGCGATGCTATTAAGGTTCTTTCACTTCCCGTATGTCTCGCGCAGCTTCGCCTGGATCTTCGCCATACCGGCGATCCAGCGATCGTAATTCTCGGTCTTCTTGCGCATGTAGCCCAGCACCTGCGGATGCGGCAGAATCACGAAGCTCTCCTGCTCAAGACCTTTTAATACATCCTGCGCCACCTGGTCAGGCGACAAATCGCCATCACCGGACTGCGGCCCCTTCGGGATCGAGCGTAGCATGTTGGTGTCGACGCCCTGCGGACAGAGGATCGAGACCTTGATGCCGTCGGCCCGGTGCGAGATCGCGAGGTTTTCGGCAAAGCCGACCGCGGCGTGCTTGGTGGTGGAATAAGCGGGGCTGCCGACCTGCGACAGCAGGCCCGCCGCGGAAATGGTGTTGAGGAAATAACCGCCGCCGCGCGCCTTGTAACGCGGGATCAGGTGCCGCGCGGCATAGACGTGCGCCATCACATGGATCGCCCAGCTCCGCGCGAACGGCTCGTCAGAGGTGCCGCCGGCATTGACCGACAGCGGATCGAAGCCTCCGCCGATGCCGGCATTGGAACAGAACAGCGCGATCGGGCCGAACTGACGCTCGGTTTCGTCGATCACGTGCAGGACGTCCTTTTCCTTGGCGACATCGCACTGGAAGGCCGCGCCGTTGACTCCGGCCGCAACCGCGCGCGCACCGGCGCCATCGATGTCGGTGACGATCACCCTGGCCGCACCGGCGCCGTGGAAGGCCTCGCAGAGCGCCTTGCCGATCCCGTTGGCGCCGCCGGTGACAACCACGACCTTGCCGGTCACCTGCATCGCCGCCTCCCTGTTCGCCGTCAGGCCAGGACCAGGGCGAGCACCGCAGTGTAATGACAGGCCGCCCCCAACAGGACGAAACAATGCCAGATCACGTTCTGGAAGCGCAACCGCCGCCAGGCATGAAAGATGACGCCGAGACTATAGAGCGCCCCGCCCGCCAGTACGCACCACAGCGCCATTTGCGGCAGCGCCGAAACCACGCGGTCGTAGAGCATCAGGCCGCTCCAGCCGAGCGCCAGATAAAGCCCGACCGAGAGGCGGTCGAACCGGCCGGGCCAGCCGAGCTTGAGCACGATGCCGAAAATGGCGACGCACCACACGCCAGCCAGCAGCGACAGCGCGAATACGCTTTCGCGGAGCTCCAGGATGAACGGCGTATAGGTCGCCGCAATCAGGAGATAGATCGCCGAGTGATCGAAACGGCGCAGCACCCATTTGGCGCGCGACACCGGCCACAGATTATAGGTCGCCGAGAACACCAGCATCGACAACAGGCCGGCGACATAGATCGAGGCGGCGATGATGTCGATGGCGCGGGCATAAATCGCGGCGAGCACGATCAGCACGGTCGCGGCGATCAGCCCGAACACGACGCCGATCGCGTGGACGATGCCATCGGCGATCAGTTCGGCGCGATCGTAATGCCAGCCGATCATGCCGGCTGCGGCATGGACCGAGGTCGACGCAAGCTGTTTCAGGCGGAAGACGGTCATGACACGCGAACTTCAACTACACTAGTGCTCCGATCCGAAGTTCGCATCATATCGCGGCACCCTCGTTTGCGAACTTCGGAATCGAAGACGACTACATGGATCATAGGTCGTAACAGTCAATGAAGCGTTCAAGGGCCGCTTTCGTTCCGTCTATGGGCCAATCGCGACCAATCTGTGAAGCTTGATGTCGCGGCCCAAATCGCCACCTTTGCGTCAACACTCCTCTTCGGGCCCTCCCACATGCCCCCGAGTTTCACCAAGTCGCTCACCGCGGGCTGCAAGATCACCTCGTCTGCTCGCGGACGAAATCGACGATCAGGCCGATGGCCTCGACCGAGGCCGCGCTGGTCGGGTTCAGCACAATGAAGGTGTGTGGCTCGCCCTCGAACTTCCGCAACGCGATGTGCCCACCGGCCCTGGTGTAGGCGGCGACGAACCGGTCCGCCATATCAGGCGTGACGTTGTTGTCGGCGGTGCCCTGGATGATCAAGGCCGGCGGCAGATTCTTCGCCTCGCCGCGCTCCAGGATGGTCTGCGGATTGGCTTCGGCCATCGCCGCTTCGGTCAGGAAGTAGGCGTCATGGTTCTTGACCAGCCGCTCGTTGCCGGTCTCGCGCGCCATCTTGTAACGCGCCACGGGATCGGAGATCGGCCAGCACACCACGACAAAATCGAGGCTGGCGTCGACGTCGCCGTCCAGATTGTGGGCGGTGTATCCGGGATCGCGCGGCCGCATCACGTTCAGCCAGAGTTGATGGCCGCCGCTGGAGCCGGCGATCCCGCCGATGCGGCGAGCCTCGCCGCCGCCCCATTTGGCAATGTTGGCTTTCAGCCATCGGATGCCCAGATTGATGTCGGCGATCGAGGCCGGATAGGCCGCGACCGGCGGCATGCGGAAATCCAGCGCCAGCACCGCCGTGCCGGACGCGGCGATCGCCTGATTGATCACGGCCATCTGCAAGCGGTCGTTGGCGACCCAGGCGCCGCCATGGACATTCACCGCGGACGCAAATCCGGTGACGCCGCGCGGACGATACAAACGCGCGACGAGCGACGTGCCGTCGACCCGGCCATATTCGAGGTCCTCGGCGATGACGTCGTATTTTTGGGCGAGATCGCTGCTGGTATCCATCCTGACCTCTCCGCGATTTTCGTCACGTCATCCGTGAGTGTAGCCATTGTGCCAGCACACGCCAACGAAA
>DASXJV010000023.1:0-3185 GCA_036497205.1 Bradyrhizobium sp. | reverse complement strand
CGCTGATGTCGGAATTCTCCGACGAGGCGACTTCGGTGGTGTTGGAGCCGACGGTGATCTGGCCGCGGAAATCGAAGGTGTCGCCGGTCTGCTTGCGCGTCAGCTTGACGGTCACGGGCTTCTTGTCGCCCATGCTCTGCGTCGTGCCGCTGAGCGTGGCGCCGTTGACCGCGAGATTGACGACGAAGCGGTCCTTGCGGCCGGAAGCCTTGTCGGCGGGGTAGCAGATATCGAGGGAAGCCTCCTTCAGCGTCTTGCCCTGCCGCACCTCTTTCAGGATCACGTCGGCATTGCCGTCCATCAAGCCGTCGATCGCGGTGAAATACCGCGTCTCGATCGCGTTCGGATCGGCCTTGGGCGAGAGCTTGATCTGGGCGCTGGCGATGTCCGGCGTGGCTGCTATGAGAGCGGCAGCGAGAAGCAAGGGCGCGCGCATGCGAATTTCCTTGGGGAAAGTGGGAATCGGAGAAGCCTCTTAGCAAACCTGGGCGACATCCGCCAAAAAGAAGGCCGCCCGGAGGCGGCAATGTCGTCAAATCGGCGTGGGCACGACCCATGCCGGCAATGCGTCCGTTGGTCGCTGAGACGGCCGTTGTGCTTGATCGCCTGTCTGTCAGATTGTACCCTGCGCAAATATTTCCTTTTGATTGTTTTTACTGATTTTGGAGACGGGCGATGGCGGACGGGCACGATGCGCAGCGTCTCGGCACGCTCGAGAAGTCGGTCAATGATTCGGCGGCCAAGGCCGGCGTGCTCTGGACGAGCTTCCTGACGGTCGGCGCCTATCTCCTGATCGCGACCGGCTCGGTCACGCATCGCAACCTGTTCCTCAATTCGGCGATCAAGTTGCCCGTGCTCGGTGTGGAACTGCCCGTGACCGGCTACTTCCTGGTCGCGCCGATCATCTACCTGATCTTCCACTTCTACCTTTTGCTGCAGCTCGGAGGACTGGAAGAGAAGGTCGCAGATTACAATCTGGTTTTGAACGAAACGGTGACCGAGCCGGCCGACCGGCGCATGGCGCGGTGGCGGCTCGACGATTTTCCGTTGCTGCAGTTCCTCGCCGGTGTTCGGGAGCGCCGCACCGGTCTCGCGGGCCGTCTCCAGATGCTGATTTCCTGGATCACGATCGTGCTGTTTCCGATTGTCGTGCTGTTGCAGATGCAGATCGTCTTCCTGCCGTATCATTCGGCCTGGATTACCTGGCTGCACCGAGCCTGTCTCATCGTCGATCTCGGCCTGATCTGGTTCTTCTGGCGCGCGTTCCGCCGCAACAGCGAAATCAGCCGGCCGCGCCGTGTCGCAGCGGCGGCCGCCGAGGCGATCGGAGCCTGTTTGATCCTTCTCTTCAGCCTGGCGCTGGCCACTTTTCCCGGCGAGGTCACGTACCGCAATTGGGCTTCGCGAGCGGTCGATACGCTCGTTTCGTTCGTCGCGCGCGATCCGAACGTCTCGGCATCGAAACTCCTGTTTGAAGGTGACGTCGACGGTGTGACCGGTGAACCGAACAGCCTGTTCGCCAACCGCATCATCCTGCCGGACGAACGCTTCTATGACGAAGCGAAGAAGGCGGAAGTTTCGGTCTCGTTGCGTGGACGCGACCTGCGGGGCGCTATTTTGCCGCGCACCGATCTCGGTCACGCGGACTTCACCGGCGCGACGCTCGTCGAAGCGTCGTTTCTTGGCGCGCGGCTGCAGCGGGCGAGATTTGGCTGTGCCGCCAAGCTGCAATTGAACCTGAGCGAGCAACTGAGGGCGCGCGCCAAGGCCGACACCTGCGACGACGATCATGCGACCGACCTGCGCGGCGCCGATTTTTCCGAGGCGCTGCTGCACGGCACCTCTTTCAATCATGCCAAAATGCGCGGAGCGCGTTTCGCCCGCGCGATGATGCAGGGCGTGGTGCTCGACGACGTCGATCTGACTGGCGCATCTTTCACCTATGCGCGGCTCGAAGGCGCCTCGCTTGTCAACGCAAAGCTGATATCGGCGTCGCTGTTCGCCGCGCAGATGCAGGGCGCCAATCTCGACGGGGCCGACCTGTCGCTGACGAGCGTGCTGCAGACGGAAATGCAGGGAGCCAATCTGCAGAGCGCCACGTTCACGCATGCAACGTTCAACCACGCCCGGCTCTATCGCACCTTCGTCAACCTCGACGATCTCAATGCTGCAATTGTCATCGCGTCGCACGCGCGTCCGACCTATCCTCGCTTGCTGGCGCCTGGTTCAGCGGATCGGGACAATTCCGCTGTGCTGCCGGACACGCTCGACGCCGCCGGGTTCAAGGCCTTGCTCGCCCGTGCCCAGGAGCGGATCCAGAACGATGACATTCGTCAGGCCGTGGTGGCGCGGCTGCAGGTCCTCGACCCCGCCAAGAAGGCGCAGGACGGACAATTGGTGTCCGATCATCCCATCAAGTCCGACGAGGAGGCGAACGAAGGCGCCCGGGCAGCGCGGGCGGAAGCGATCAGCAAGCTGATGTGCGAGGCCGATGGCGCCCCCTATGTTGCACGGGCCTTCATCTACAATGGACGCATCATCGGCATCAGCAGTCAGAACTTCAGCCTCGCCGAAGATCCCGGGCTGCGCGCGATCGCAACCTTGCGCGGCAAGGAATGTGCGGGCTCGGTTGGTCTCGACGGCAGTGATTTTCGCGAGCTCGCGAGGCTCGAAAAGCTGATCGAGCGGATGAAGAACAGGAACAAGCACGAAAGTGACGACGACGACGATGACGACAAAAAGGAAGACAAGAAAGACGACAAGAAAGACAGCAAATAAAAAAGTTGGCCGCCCGGAGGCGGCCTTCCTTGTTTTTGGACCAGGTTGACGGAAGTGGCCGTCAGAACCCCATGCCGCCCATACCGCCGCCCATGCCGCCGCCTCCGGGCATCGGCGCTGCCGGCTCCTTCGGCAATTCGGCGACCATGGCCTCCGTGGTCACGAGCAGGCCCGCGACCGATGAGGCGTCCTGCAGCGCGGTGCGCACGACCTTGGCGGGGTCGATGATGCCCTTGTCGACCATGTCGACATATTCCTCGGTCTGCGCGTCGAAGCCGAAGGTCTCCGACTTCTCTTCGAGGATCTTGCCGACCACGATCGAGCCTTCGACGCCGGCATTCTCGGCGATCTGGCGCACCGGAGCCTCCAGCGCCTTCAGCACGATGTTGATGCCGGCCTGCACGTCG
>DASXJV010000022.1:0-3924 GCA_036497205.1 Bradyrhizobium sp. | reverse complement strand
CGCCATGTCATTCGCCTGCTGCCGCAGACCAGCGCCTCGCCGTCCGGGTTTCTTGCAGCCGCAGCTGACACCATCGCCCAGATGCTCTTGGGCCGCTCGCAAAACGCCGGCACGACGCGATCGCCGAAGCGTGCCTCGAGCTGCATGGCGGGAATGGAATACTGCGACCAGGTCATTGTCGCGCCTCGTCTTCAGCTTTTCTTCATGCCGTAGACATGTTCCGGACCCGGGAAAGCGCGCGAGCGCACATCGGCGGCGTAGCCCTCGATGGCGGCCTCGATCATGGGTGCGAGATCGCCGTAGCGGCGGACGAATTTCGGGGTCCGTGGGGACAAGCCCAGCATATCCTCCAGCACTAATACCTGGCCGTCGCAGGCCGCACTGGCGCCGATGCCGATGGTGGGAATGGCAATGGTCTCCGTGATCTTCCTTGCGAGCGGCTCAGCGACCGCCTCGACCACGATTGAGAAAGCGCCGGCTTGCGCAACCGCGTTGGCGTCGTTCTCGATCGGCTCCCAGCTGCCCTCCTCACGGCCCTGGGCGCGAAAGGAGCCGAGCGTATTGATCGACTGCGGCGTCAACCCGATGTGGCCCATCACGGGAACGCCGCGCTCGGACAGAAACGCGATGGTCTCCGCCATCCGCGCGCCGCCTTCGAGCTTCACCGCCCCGCAATGGGTTTCTTTCAGGATTCTCACCGCGGAATGAAACGCCTGCTCTTTTGAGGCTTCGTAGGAACCGAACGGCATGTCCACCACGACCAGCGCATGTTGCGAGCCGCGCATCACCGCGCGACCTTGCAGGATCATCATGTCGAGCGTCACCGGCACCGTGGTCTCGAAACCATGCATTACATTGCCTAGGGAATCGCCGACCAGAATGACGTCGCAATAGCGATCGACCAGCGCCGCGGTGTGGGCGTGATACGACGTCAGCATCACGATCGGCTCGCCATTCTTGCGGGCGCGAATATCCGGCGCGGTCTTGCGCTTGATGGTCGACTGGATGGACATTTTTAAACTCCGACGACGGGGACGCCGATCACGACAGGATGAAACGCGAACGCGAGCGCCAGATAGGCGACGATCCCGACCGCCACCGCAATCAGGTCGTTGGCGGGTCCGCCGACCGGGATCGGCGGGGCGCCTGCGTCGGCGCGACGTTTCAGCGAAATCCGGTCGAACACCGCCCACCCCAGGAATGAGCCGAACAGGATGATCGAGCCGAGATCGCCATTGGCGAGCAGATGTGCCGCCGCCCACAGCTTGACGCCCGCCAGCATCGGATGCTTCACCGCGGTGTAGATGCGGCCACGGATATAGGCTGCCACCACCAGGATGACTGCGGGCAGCATCAAGGCCACGGCGATATGCTTAAACGCTTTCGGCGGATACCAGACGTCGATCCACCCCGTAGCGCGATAATGGGCAAAACCCCAGACGATCAGCACCAGGCCCAAAAGCGATGCCAGGGCATAGCCGATCTTGTAGCCGCCCTCGCCCGATGACGCGATCAGGCGCGCGCGCAGCTCGCGCTGGGTGGTGAGCGTATGGGCACCCAGGAACAGCACGAGGCCCAGGATCATCACCAGCAGTCCCATGATGTTCTCCACTGCAGGGCCGGTTGCCAGCTTCGCGTATCACTTTAAGGGTTTGAACTGCAATGCGCTAATGGGGCGCACGGCTTTAATCGCCAGGGGATTCCACACATTCAACCGTCATACGCGGGCCTGACCCACGTTTCCATCGTCCGCGCGGGCGGACGGACAATTCCCCTAATAGCTTATTGAAAAAAGATGGATTGCCGGGTCAAGCCCGGCAATGGCGAGTGTACTGTTGAGGTGAGCAAAAGCAACTCTCGCTCACGGCGTTCCCGACTGCTTGCTCAACTGGCGGTTATCGACATAGCGGATCGCGATCGGCCGCCCGGCAAGCGCACCACCGAGGTCGTTCGTGAATTTCAGTGGCTCGCAGGCGTCAAGCGACGCGTTAATCGCCTTGAGATAGGTGGCGCGGGTGTCCGCTGAAACGCCCGCCGTAGCGTAAGTCATGCGGGGGGCCCCGATCATCGCACCAGTCCGCTTGAAACTGAAGCGCACCGTCATCTGCATGCCCTGGCGCGCCGACTGGGCCGGTGGCGGCGACCAGCAGGACCGTAACGCCGCAAACAGGTCGCCGATGGTATTGAGATCGTGGTCGGGCTTTTGGTATTTTGCGGCATCGTCATGCGAAGGCACGCTGTCGATCGTCAGCTGCAGGTTTTCGCCATAGGGATAATAGATTTCGGGAATGCACGGCCCGTGATTGAACACGCTGCAGTACGTCGGCGTGCACGGCTGTCGATCCAGCACGCTGCAGGGCGAATGCGAAAACGGCGTGGGATTGATCTGATGCCGCTGGCGGGCGCTGGCCGCGCCGGCGACAATTGTTCCAGCAATAATAATGATGAGACAGATGACAATCCGCCGGAGCATAAAACGAGCCCTCGAAGGCAGCACAATTGAAAATGTTACAAAGGCCAAATGATAGGCACGCCCGCCAGTATCAAGCCGGGTTTCGTTCACATCCGCGCGTTCATGGGTTCCGCGATCAGCGCAGTGCGCCCCGGCTCACGCCTTTTTCTTCACGTCCTTGATGCTGGAAAAAATGATGCCCTCGGCGCGTTCCTTGGTATAGCCGAGATAGAATTCATTCTTGGCCAGAAACACCGGATCGCCATCGACGTCGTCGGCGACGCCGGAACCATTGGCGGCAATGAATGCCTCGAGTTTCTTGCGGTCATCGGACGAAATCCAGCGCGCCAGTTGAAATTCGCTGACTTCGAATTCGACCGGCAGCGCATACTCGGCATCGAGCCGCGCTTTCAGCACGTCGAGCTGCAGCGGGCCAACCACGCCAACCAGAGCAGGCGCGCCGTCGCGCGGCCGAAACACCTGGACCACGCCCTCCTCCGACATCTGCTGCAGGGCCTCTTTAAGCTTCTTCGCCTTCATCGCATCGGTCAGCCGCACCCGGCGGACGATTTCCGGCGCGAAGCTGGGCACGCCGACGAAAGTGAGGTCCTCGCCTTCGGTCAGCGTGTCGCCGATCCGCAGCGTGCCATGATTGGGAATGCCGACGACATCGCCGGCAAATGCCTCGTCCGCCAGCGCGCGATCCTGCGCGAAGAAGAATTGTGGACTCGAGAGCGACATATTCTTGCCGGTGCGCACCAGCTTCGCCTTCATGCCGCGGCTAAGTTTACCCGAGCACAGCCGCGCGAACGCAATGCGATCGCGATGGTTCGGATCCATATTAGCCTGGATCTTGAAAACAAAGGCGCTCATGCGCGGCTCCGCGGCCTCGACCTTGCGCAGATTACTTTCCTGCGCGCGCGGCGGCGGCGCAAAACGGCCGAGGCCTTCGAGCAAATCGCCAACGCCGAAATTGCGCAGCGCGCTGCCGAAATACACCGGCGTCAGATGACCCTCCCGGAACGCCGAGAGCTCGAACGGCTGACAGGCCTCCGACACCAGAGCGAGTTCGTCCTTGATGGCGCCGACGTCGAGATTGGCGTTGCGGCCGGCGAGATCGGCGATGTCGATCTGTTGCGCCGCGCCGGTCTTGGCGCCACCGCCTTCGAGCAGGCGCACGCCGCCATTGGTGACGTCATAGGTGCCGAGGAAATCGCGGCCGCGGCCGACCGGCCAGGTCATCGGCGTGGTGTCGAGCGCCAGCGTCTTCTCGATTTCATCGAGCAGATCGAAGGTATCGCGGCTCTCGCGGTCCATCTTGTTGATGAAGGTGATGATGGGAATGTCCCGCAGACGACAGACCTCGAACAGCTTGCGGGTCCGCGCCTCGATGCCCTTGGCGGCGTCGATCACCATCACGGCGGAATCGACCGCAGTCAGCGTGCGGTAGGTGTCTTCGGAAAAGTCCTCAT
>DASXJV010000021.1:0-10957 GCA_036497205.1 Bradyrhizobium sp. | reverse complement strand
GCACGCCGGCATTTTTGCCTGGCGCTTTCCGCGGCCGGCAGCAAGCCTGCGCGGCCACGATGAAATGATGCCGACTGTTGACCCGGCGTATTTTTGAAATAGCAATCTCGCCAGCGCGACAGCTTTGCACTTCTCTTCAGGGTTACCCTGTCGCGACGAGCAAAAAAAAACGCGCTTGCGTAGTCACTTATCGGCATAGTGGCGATCAGTTGTTCGAAATTCATTCCCCGCCTCGGTCAACCGTAAACAATTTATGAATTTATTTTGGGCAGCCGTACGAAATGTGCCGGCGGCCCGCCATTTCGAATCTCTGCACAGTTTCAAAAACTTGCCGCCGTGCGCGAAAGCCACTGCCTGCTTTTACAAACGTGAAGTCGATTTTTCCGGCAGGCACGTTGAATCATTTCCGTTGCGGGAAATAAGGCATGATGTATCTCTTGGAGTGCTCGCAGCGCCCACGGCTCTTCAGACCAGCGCGGTTTAAGAAACGGGGCGGACGTGCAAATCGGCGGCGGTGTGCACGTTGGCGACGCTTTCCAAGCGATTGTCGGATCGAAACTCATAGCAATATGAGGACGGTGGTTTTGTGTCGAAATTTCTCAAGCGGGGCATTCGTGTCTCGCTCGCTTTGAACAAGAGAGATACGCACCAGCCAACCGCGAACGCTCCGGAGGCGAAGCAAGTGGGCGGGTTACAGAGACGGGGCTGAATTGGCGGCGTAACGCCTGGACGATTTGAATTCCAGGCGTCGCCGACTGAATTTGAAACACGTGTGGAATGACGCTTGCCGTGCGCAATTACGGCGAGAGGGGGAGGCTTCATGGCTTACGGAATCATCGCGGCATTCAATCAAACGCCATCTACAAACGACGGCGTATTAGGCGCCTTATATTCCGCCTGCGGGCGGCCTCTCGCGCGAACTCCGGACGGACCGTCGAGTACGCGCTGACCTCCCGACGCTTCTCTTCCAGCCTTATTAAATTGTCCGCGGCGTTTCGCCGAGCGGCTGGTCTATGGCTGGAGACGAAGCCTCGCTTGAGGTCACGCCGCGCGGAAAACCCGCACGGCGATTTCACAAGGCAACATTACTCCTTCAGAAAAGTCGTCAGACAATGGCAAACACGGAACAGGATCGCTGGTCACGCGTGAAGGGTCGGCTGCGCTCGAGCGTGGGAGAAGACGTCTATACAAGCTGGTTCGCACGAATGGACCTGGAAAGCGTCCACCAGGAGAGCGTCCACCTTTCGGTTCCGACGCGATTTCTCAAGAGCTGGATCCAGGCGCATTATGCCGAGCGGGTTCTCACCTGCTGGCAAGCCGAGATGCCGGAAGTGCACCGGATCGATCTCACCGTGCGCACCGCGATGCGATGCGCGGCGCCGGCAAAAGAGGCTCTTGCGCCGCTCGATCAACGTCGCCCCGAACGGTCCGATGGTCGTCCCGCGCCTGAGTTGCGCGCGACCGCGATCGCGCCGGTGTCCGCCAGCCATGACGCGCTCGGCGGCTCGCCGCTCGATCCGCGCCTGACATTCGGAAGTTTCGTCATCGGCCGCTCCAACACGCTGGCCCATGCCGCGGCGCGCCAGGTTGCTGAGGGGCGGCGCGGCGACAGCGTGATGTTTAATCCGCTCTACATCCACGCCGGCGTCGGACTTGGCAAAACCCATCTGTTGCAAGCGGTGACGTGGGCCGGCAACTCGGGGAGCGAACGCAAGGTGCTTTACCTTACCGCCGAGAAGTTTATGTACGGCTTCGTCGCCGCGCTGAAGACACAGACCGCGCTGGCATTCAAGGAAGCGCTACGCGGCATCGACGTGCTCGTAATCGACGATCTGCAATTCCTGCAGGGCAAATCGACCCAGGCCGAGTTCTGTCACACCCTGAATGCGCTGATCGACGCCGGCCGCCAGGTGGTGATCGCGGCGGATCGCCCGCCGTCCGACCTCGAGAGCCTCGACGACCGCGTGCGCTCGCGCCTCGCCGGCGGCCTGGTGGTCGAGATGGGATCGCTCGGCGAAGAATTGCGGCTCGGAATCCTCAAATCGCGTGTCGCAGCGGCGCGCGCGCATCATGCGAGCTTCGACGTGCCGGGTCCGGTGCTGGATTATCTCGCCAGAACCATCACCCACAACGGTCGCGACCTCGAGGGCGCCATCAATCGCCTGCTGGCGCACAGCAAACTCAACGCGCAGCCGGTGACGCTTGAAATGGCCGAGCGCGAAGTGCGCGACCTGATCCGTCCGCAGGAACCCAAGCGCATCAAAATCGAGGACATTCAGCGGGTGGTAGCCCGGCAATACAATGTCAGCCGTTCCGACCTCCTGTCTTCGCGCCGCACTGCGAATGTAGTTCGCCCGCGCCAGGTCGCGATGTATCTGGCGAAGACGCTGACGCTACGCTCGCTGCCGGAGATCGGCCGCCGGTTCGGGGGGCGCGACCACACCACGGTCCTGCACGCCGTGCGCAAGATCGAGGCTCTGGTCAGCAAGGATGTTGCGCTTTCCGAAGAGGTCGAATCTCTGAAGCGTCAATTGCAGGAGTGAGCTTTTTCTGACGCTCCCCCTTGCGGGGAGGGTCAGGGAGGGCCGCCTTTGGCATTGCATTGAATTTGTGTACCCCACCCGCATCCCCTAAAAGCGAGCTTCGCTCGTCTCGACCCCGCAACGGGGAGAGGAGCAGACGACGCCGTGATCTCTCGATTTGCTTCCCGCAAAACGTGGGGAACGACCCCGCGCATCTCTTGCGCTTGCCGGCCATCCGCGCCACCTTGCGGTCCCCCCGCGGGTTTGATCAAATCCAGCTTTGATCAGGCTTTTCGGGTTTCAATGCCGCGGCGCGCCTTTGGGCCGCCCGGCTTTTCCATCTTAGGATCAGGCGGGTATTGCAATGAAGGTCACCGTCGAACGCGCGCAACTCCTGAAGTCGCTGGGCCACGTCCATCGCGTGGTCGAACGTCGCAACACCATTCCGATCCTCGGCAACGTGCTGGTCCGCGCCGAAAACGCGCGGCTGTCGCTCAAGGCCACCGACCTTGATCTTGAGGTGACGGAGACGCTTCCGGCGGAAACCGCAACCGGCGGTTCGACCACCGTGCCGGCGCATATGTTTTACGACATCGTGCGCAAATTGCCGGACGGCGCGCAGATCGTGCTGGAAGGCGACGGCGACCGCTCGATGCTGGCGATCCGCGCCGGCCGGTCGCGCTTCACGCTGCAGGCCCTGCCCGAAAACGATTTTCCCGATCTTGCTGCCGGCGACATGACGCATTCGTTCACGCTGGCCGCGTCCGACATGAAACGGTTGATCGACCGCACCCAGTTCGCGATCTCGACCGAGGAGACCCGTTACTATCTCAACGGCATCTACCTGCACTCAGCCGGCAGCGCCAAGACCGCAACCTTGCGCGCGGTCGCAACCGACGGGCATCGTCTGGCGCAAATCGACCTGCCTTTGCCCAAAGGCGCATCCGGCATGCCCGGCGTGATCGTGCCGCGCAAGACGGTCGGCGAAGTGCAACGGTTGATCGAGGACAACGAGGCCGAGGTCCTGATCGAATTGTCGCAGGGCAAGGTCCGCTTCACCATCGGCGATGTGGTGCTGACCTCAAAACTGATCGACGGCACGTTTCCGGACTACGGCCGGGTCATCCCGCAAAACAATGACAAGGAGCTCATTGTCGACAAGAAGGATTTCGAGGCCGCGGTCGACCGCGTCTCGACGATCTCGAGCGAGCGCGGCCGCGCGGTGAAACTGGCATTGTCCGCCGGCAAGCTGGTGCTGTCGGTAACCAACCCGGATTCCGGCAGCGCGACTGAAGAGCTTGAAGTCGAATACGCCTCCGACGCGCTCGATATCGGATTCAACTCGCGCTATCTCCTGGATATCGCGGCTCAGATCGAGGGCGAGGTTGCGGTCTTGAGGCTGGCCGACCCCGGTTCGCCGACGCTGGTGCAGGACAAGGATTCCAAAGGCGCGCTCTACGTGCTGATGCCGATGCGGGTGTAGCAATTCCTCGCAAACCGCACCCGAATCTTCGCTCTCCCCTTGTGGGAGAGGGAAGCCAGATCGACATTTCTCCCGTCATGACCGCCTCCCGCATCCATCGGATGACCCTGACGCACTTCCGCAACTATCGCGCGGCGAGCCTTCAGACGCGCGGGGACATGGTGGTGCTGGTCGGCCCAAACGGGGCCGGAAAGACCAATTGCATCGAGGCGATCTCGTTTTTGTCGCCTGGCCGCGGCTTGCGCCGCGCGACACTCGACGATGTCGCTGATAATCAGGGCGATGGTTCGTGGGCGGTGTCCGCTGAGGTCGAAGGCGCGCTCGGGCTGGCAACGCTCGGCACCGGCATTGACGCGCCCGGCAACGAGACGCCCGCTACAGGCCGGCGCTGCCGGATCGACCGCGAGCCGGTGAACTCGGCCACGGCGTTCGGCGATCATTTGCGCATGGTATGGCTGACGCCTTCGATGGACGGACTCTTTCTGGGCGCGGCATCTGAGCGGCGGCGGTTTTTTGACCGGCTGGTGCTGGCGATCGACAGCGAGCATTCGAGCCGGGTGTCGGCGCTCGACCGCAGCCTGCGCTCGCGCAACCGACTACTGGAGGTGCGCAACTACGACGACCATTGGTGTGACGCGATCGAACGCGAGACCGCCGAACTCGCGGTCGCGGTGGCGGCGATGCGCGGCCAGACCGTGACAAAACTCGGCGCGATGCTGCGCGCGCGGGGTGAAGCCTCGGTTTTTCCATCTGCAGACATCATGCTCGACGGCTGGATGGAAAACGCGCTGCTTAATGAGCCCGCCATCGCGGTGGAGGATCGTTACCGGGAGATATTGCGCGCCAGCCGCGCGCGCGACGCCGCGGCAGGCCGTACGCTCGACGGCCCGCACCTCACCGACCTGCAGGTGATCTACGCGCCGAAGAACATGCCGGCCCGCGACGCCTCCACCGGCGAACAAAAGGCCCTGTTGATCGGACTTGTGCTGGCGCATGCAAGTCTCGTGGCGGAGATGACCGGCATCACGCCGCTATTACTGCTCGACGAGGTAGTGGCGCATCTCGATCCCGGAAGGCGCACGGCGTTGTTCGAGGAACTGACAAAACTCGGCGCGCAGGTCTGGATGACCGGCGCCGACCCCGCGGCATTCACCGGGATCGGCGCAACAGGCGAAATTTTCGACGTCGATTCCGGCCAGATCTCCCGCCGGGCCTGAGGGCACGGAGGAGTTTGGTTTGAAGCCAAACCTCCGCGCGCGCCCGCCCTGCGTGCGACAAGCCTCGGAACGGTGATCTCACCGCTAGAGTCTGATTCAACTGAATCAGATCCTGGCGTTATCTTATTGTGAGCATGATCCGGAAAACCGGTTTCCACTTTTCCGGATCATGCTCTAGTCGTTCGATGAACGTGCGGTTTGCCCGCGAAGCACCTTATCAATGATGGACTGCACCAAAAACACCGATCCTTTTTCAGTCAGGTGCACCTGATCGCTCGCCGAAATATCACTGGCTTTATCGCCGATGCGCGTCAGACAGCCGTCCGCGTTGCACATTGCATCCCACACGGAAATGTATTCCGCGCCCGCGGGAACGAGCTTGGCGCGAAGCTTGGCGTCGGGCCAATTCGACGACACCGAGTCGCTCGATCGCTCCGGAATTAGACGATGATGCAACATGAAATAGCGCAGCACTTCGTTCGGTAGCCCGCGTCGCCATGTCGGTACCGGACCGAGAACAACGACGCGCGCCCTGGTCTGTCGCTTCAACGCGGCGACGGTCTCGGCGACATTATCGAGATATCTGTCCACGGGACCATGCAACAGGACAATATCGGGATTGTTCTCCCGGGCGAGCGACAAAACCTTGTCGTTGATGGCGCGGCAGTTGGGCACGCCGGCTACATCGGCGTTGAGCGCTGGAATGCATGAGCTCGAGGTGAACTGCGCGACGCCGAAGTCTCCGACCTGCTGAGCCTTGCGCAGACCCGGCAACAGGGCGCCTGCGGTCGAATCCCCCCAGACAAGAACAAGGGGTCGCCGCCCCCGATCGACGCAGCTATCAGCGAACGACATTTCCTGGCTGAGATCGAGCAGGCATTCATGGAACCGCCATTTTGAGGACTGCGTCGCCACGTTGGCCATGTCTCGAATTTCCGGCGGCAGCCGAAAATCGAACCCGCGTCCCTCCACGATAACGCCGCCTGCAAGGGCGATCAGCACCATACTGGCGCATAGACCGGCGATCTTGAGCGGGCTCGGACGGCTGAATCGAAACGGAGACTCGACAAATCGGTATGTAAGCCACGCCAGTGCAAAGCTCAGTCCGACAATCAGTTCGCGCTCTAGCAACGTCAGCGGTGCGAACTTGATGATCGCGAAAAACACCAGCAGCGGCCAGTGCCACAAATATAGCGGGTAACTGATCAATCCGATCCAGACCAGCGGCCGGCTCGCCAGTAATGTGCGGCAAAACCATGCTGCGGGCGCAGACAGCAGCAGCGCGGCGCCGGCGACGGGCAAAATAGCCCACCAGCCGGGAAATGCGCTCTTGGTATCGAGTACGCCAGCAGCCGTCGCAATCAGCACAAGCCCGATGGAAGCTCGCAGGTTGCTTGCAGCGCCGGCTTGTCTGACCTGGTTCCAGCTGCAGGCCAGGACCGCGCCCGCAAGCAATTCCCAAGCCCGGGTAAAAGGCAGATAGAAGGTCGCCACAGGGTTTGAACCAATCAGCGCCACGTTGAGCACAAAGGACGCCATGCCGAGGACTGACGCCGCAACCAGAATGCTCAGGCGCATGCGGGCGACCAGCATCAGGATCAACGGCCAGAACAGATAAAACTGTTCCTCGATGCCCAGAGACCAAAAATGCAGCAGCGGCTTCTTGGCGGATTCGATATCGAAATAGCCGGACTGCAGCAGCAAGGCGATATTTGCGAAAAACGCCGCGCTGGCAAAAACGTCGGCGCTTAACTGCGCATAGGCTGCCGGCAACATCCATAGCCAGCCCAACACCAGGGTGGCGCAAAGCACAACGATCAAGGCGGGGAAAATCCGTCTGATCCGCCTGTTATAGAAGGCCACTAGACTGAAGCGCTGCTGATCCAGTTCGCGCACGATGATGCCGGTGATCAGAAAGCCTGATATCACGAAGAAAATATCGACGCCGATGAAGCCGCCCGGCATTGCCTCCGGGAAGGCATGAAAGTTCACGACCAGCATCACGGCGACGGCGCGGAGGCCGTCAATATCCGGCCGATATCGAAACGAAGGCGAGGACAACATCGGCCAATCCATGATCACGCCAAACCCGCGAATAGGTCAGCCGAAATGCACCGACCTCGCGGCGCCAAGAATTGCGTCGCAGGCGAAGATGCCGAACTGCTGCCATGACTTCTCTAGCAGTTCTTCGGCGCTCTGCCAGTTTCGGCCGATTCCGGCCGCGTTACCCGGCGACCGGAGCGAAAATCCGGACTTTCACGGGCAAAAAATCGGCCGCCGAATCGTGCTTTTGCAAGGGCTGCAAACCGGCTTTCGAACACCTTGAAAAACACGCAAAAAACTCTATTTATTCAATAGCTTGTTGATAGATACTTTGCGCTAGGCGCATTGCGCCTTTCATGGCACAAACAAACCAATCAGCGCATGGTTTTGCGCGCTGATTCGGGACATCCTCGAAGGCCTCACATGACAGAACCTGCCCGGCAATCGATCGCCGACACTGAGCATTCCATTCCTATCGAGTACGGCGCGGAATCGATCCGGGTTTTGAAGGGCCTCGATGCCGTGCGCAAGCGGCCGGGCATGTATATCGGCGACACCGATGACGGCTCAGGTCTGCATCACATGGTCTACGAAGTCGTCGACAACGCCATCGATGAAGCGCTGGCCGGCCACGCCACCGTGGTTGAGGTCGTGCTTAACGCCGACGGTTCCGTCACCGTGCGCGACGACGGGCGCGGCATTCCGGTCGACATTCACAAAGGCGAGGGCATTTCCGCGGCCGAGGTCATCATGACCCAGTTGCACGCGGGGGGAAAATTCGACCAGAATTCCTACAAGGTGTCCGGCGGACTGCACGGCGTCGGTGTCTCCGTGGTCAACGCGCTATCGAGCAAGCTGCAACTGCGGGTCTGGCGGAACGGCAAGGAGCATTTCATCGAATTCGCCCATGGCGACGCGGTGGCGCCGCTCAAGGAGGTGGGCGAGGCCAATGGCAACCGCGGCACCGAGGTGACGTTCCTCGCCTCCACCGAAACCTTCACCAATGTCGAATACGACTTCGCAACGCTTGAACATCGCCTGCGCGAACTCGCGTTCCTGAATTCCGGCGTCAATATCGTGCTGTCCGACATGCGCCACGCGGTCGAGAAGCGCGAGGAGATGCGCTACGACGGCGGCGTCGAGGAGTTCGTGAAATATCTCGACCGCAACAAAAAGCCGATGGTGCCCTCGCCTATCGTGATCAATGCCGAGATGAACGGCATCGGCGTCGAGGCGGCGTTGTGGTGGAACGACAGCTACCATGAGAATGTGCTGTGCTTCACCAACAACATTCCGCAGCGCGACGGCGGCACTCATCTCGCGGGCTTCCGCGGTGCGCTGACGCGCCAGGTCAACGGCTACGCCGATGCCATAGCCAAGCGCGAAAAGATCGCGCTGACCGGCGACGACTGCCGCGAGGGCCTGACCGCGGTGCTCTCGGTGAAAGTGCCGGATCCGAAATTCTCCTCGCAGACCAAAGACAAACTGGTGTCCTCGGAAGTGCGCCCGGTGGTCGAGAATGTCCTGAACGAGGCCTTGGCGGCATGGTTCGAGGAACATCCCGCGGAAGCCAAGGTTATTGTCGGCAAGGTGGTGGAGGCCGCAGCCGCCCGCGAGGCCGCGCGAAAGGCGCGCGAGCTGACGCGGCGCAAGGGCGCGCTCGATTACACCTCGCTGCCCGGCAAGCTCGCCGATTGCCAGGAGAAAGACCCCGGCAAGTCAGAACTTTTCATCGTCGAGGGCGATTCCGCCGGCGGCAGCGCCAAGCAGGGCCGCAACCGCGAATTCCAGGCGGTGCTGCCGCTGCGAGGCAAGATCCTCAACGTCGAGCGCGCGCGCTTCGACAAGATGCTGAGTTCGGAACAGATCGGCACCCTGATCGCGGCATTGGGCACCGGCATAGGCCGCGACGATTTCGACCTCTCCAAACTGCGCTATCACAAGATCATCCTGATGACCGACGCCGACGTCGACGGCGCGCATATCCGCACCCTGCTGCTGACGTTCTTTTTCCGCCAGATGCCGTCGCTGATCGATGGCGGTTACCTCTACATAGCCCAGCCGCCGCTCTACAAGGTGACGCGCGGCAAGTCCGAGCAATACCTGAAGGACGAGCGCGCGCTGGAAGACTATTTGATCCAAACCGGCCTCGACGACTGCGTCTTCAAGATGGCGTCCGGCGAGGACCGCAAAGGCCGCGATCTGCAGGCGCTGGTCGAGGACGCCCGCGTCATCCGCGGCACCCTGCACAATCTGCACAGCCGCTATAACCGCAAGGTGATCGAGCAGGCGGCGATCGCCGGGGTATTGAGCCCGAAAATCACCGGCGATGTCGCGACCGCCAACGCCGCCGCGAGTTATATCGCCCGAAGACTCGACGCGCTGGCCGATGAGGTCGAGCGCGGCTGGACCGGGCGCTTCACCGAAGGCGAAGGTTTCTTCTTCGAGCGCACCGTGCGCGGCGTCAAAGACGTTGCCATCATCGACGACGCGCTGCTCGGCTCTGCCGACGCCCGCAAGCTCGACGAATACGCCGCCAAGCTGCAGGAAGCCTATCCGAAGCCGGGCCTGCTGCGCCGGAAAGACACCGAAACCCCGATCCACGGACCGGTCAGCCTGTTCGAGGCGGTGACCGACGCCGGGCGCAAGGGCGTGGCGCTGCAGCGCTACAAAGGCCTCGGCGAGATGAACCCGGATCAGCTCTGGGAAACCACCCTCGACACCAACGAGCGCTCGCTGCTGCAGGTGAGGATCAAGGAAGTCGACGAGGCCGACGACATCTTCACCAAGCTGATGGGCGATGTGGTCGAGCCGCGCCGCGAGTTCATCCAGGACAATTCGCTGAGCGCGAATGTGGACGTGTGACGCACGCCGTGCCCGCACCGCCGATTCAATACGTCATTGAGGGCGGCCATCGTCTCAATGGCACGATCGAGCCGTCCGGCAACAAGAACGCCGCGCTGCCGATCATCGCCGCAGCACTACTGACCGACCATCCGGTTACGCTCGACAATGTCCCGCGGATTCGCGACACCGAAACGCTGGTGGAACTGATCCGCTCGGTCGGCGCGTCGGCGGAATGGCAGAAGCCGAATACGCTTTTCATTCACGCTAAAAATATTCGCGCCGCCGATCTCGATCCCGACCTCTGCGCGCGTATCCGCGCTTCGATCCTGCTCGCCGGCCCGCTGCTGGCGCGCTGCGGCGAAGTGGTGCTGCCGCCGCCCGGCGGCGACGTGATCGGCCGGCGACGCCTCGATACTCATTTTCTGGCATTCGAGCAGCTCGGCGCCAGCGTCACGGCATCCGACCGGCTGGAATTCCGCTGTTCGCAGCTCAAGGGCGCGGACGTGTTTCTCGATGAACCGAGCGTGACGGCGACGGAGAACGCACTGATGGCGGCAACAGCTGCCAGCGGAACCACCCATCTGCGCAATGTCGCATCCGAACCGCATGTGCAGGACCTCGCGCGTTTCCTGGTGGCCATGGGGGCCCGGATCGAGGGCATCGGCACCAACACCATGGAGGTGCACGGACCTGCGACGCTCGGCGCCGCCAGCTATTCGATCGGGCCCGATCACATCGAGGTCGGCTCGCTGATCGGCTTGGCCGCGGTGACGCGTTCGCCGCTGCGCATTGCGCGCGCCGGAACAGCCCATTTGCGTTCCATCCGGATGGGCTTCGAGCGGATA
>DASXJV010000020.1:0-2331 GCA_036497205.1 Bradyrhizobium sp. | reverse complement strand
CGACATATGAGCTCGGCGGCCCGGAAGTGCTGACGATGCGCGAGATCATGGAAATCATCCTGGCGACCATCGAACGCCGGCGCATGTTGATTTCGCTGCCGTTTGGTCTGGCGAAATTGCAGGCGCTGTTTCTGCAGTTCGCGCCGGGGCCGTTAAAACTGACGCCGGATCAGGTGGTGCTATTACGCACCGACAATGTCGTGTCGCGCGCAGCGAACGCCGCCGGATTGACGCTGGAAGGATTGGGGATCGTGGCGGATTCGCTGGAAGCGATCGCGCCGCAGTACCTCTGGCGCTTCCGCAAGGCAGGACAGTTTCAGCGGAACAGTGAGTAGCTCACATAGCCGTCGTCCCGGCGAACGCCGGGGCGGCACTGCGAAAGACCTACTTCCCCATCGCCAGCGCGATCAGGCCGAGCGTGCCGACGATGACGCGCCACCAGGCGAACAGCGTGAAGCCGTGGCGGGTGACGTAAGTCAGAAACGTCTTCACCACGATGATCGCGGTGACGAATGATACCACGAAGCCGATCGCGATGATCCCTGCGTCATCGCTCGTCATGTCAGCGCGGTTCTTGTAAAGGTCGTAGGCGAACGCGCCGACCATGGTCGGGATCGCCAGGAAGAACGAAAACTCCGCCGCCGCGCGCTTGTCGGCCCCTAGCAGCATCGCCGCGACGATGCTGGCGCCGGAGCGTGACACGCCGGGAATCATCGCAAGGCATTGCGCGAAACCGATCGTGAGATACATCGGCAGCGGGAATGTCGTGGCATCGTGTTGATGTGGCTTAAGATCGAGCTGATCGACCCACAACAGAATCGCGCCGCCGACGATCAGCGAGAAGCACACTACCCAGGGATTGAATAAATATGCCTTGATGTATCCGCCTGCGGCGGCCCCGATCACCGCCGCAGGCAAGAACGCCACCAGCACGCCGATCACGAACCGCCTGTCATCGGGATTGGAGAACATCCCGAGCGCGATCCGCCACAATTTGACAAAATAGATGGCGACAATCGCCAAGATCGCGCCGAGCTGAATCAGCACCGCAAAACTCTTCCAGAAACTGCCCTCGCCGAGATTGAAGAATTGTTCCGCTAGCAGCAGATGGCCCGTCGAGGACACCGGAAGGAATTCCGTCACGCCCTCGACGATACCGAGAATCACCGCCCTCAACGCATCAGACATCATGACCCTGGTCCGTTATGATCGATATCGACCGAAAAAGCCGGGTTCTTCTCGCCTATTCGCCTGCCTGCCGCAACGTGAAAAATATCAAATGCGGGTTGCCTGAATCGCGTGCTTCGGTAGTTTGGCGCCGGCTTAGGCGGTGAGGGCTTCTTAATCACCGCAAAATCATCAAGGGTTTCATGTTCACGCTGTTTCATCATCCGTTCTGTCCGCATTCGCGCTTCATCCGCCTTGCGATGGGGGAACACGGCCTCGATCTGCGGCTGGTGGAAGAGCGAGCCTGGGAGCGCCGCGAGGCGTTTCTGGCGCTCAATCCCGCGGCCACCACGCCGGTGCTGATATCCGAGAGCCAGCCCGCGATTCCCGGCGCCGGAATCATCGCCGAGTACCTCGATGAGACCCACGGCGCTGACCTGGGCGAACGGCGACTGCTGCCGACCGCGATGGGCGAGCGCATCGAAGTGCGCCGGCTGATGGGGTGGTTCAACGATAAATTTTTCGAGGAGGCTTCTAATCCGCTGGTCACCGAGCGCATCTACAAGCGCTTCATGAGCGAGGATCACGGCGGCGGCGCGCCGGCGGCAGATGTGATCCGCGCGGCGAAGGCAAATGTGCGCTATCATCTGGCCTATATCGGCTGGCTGGCGCGGACACGGAATTTTCTGGCCGGCGACCGGCTGACTTATGCGGATCTCGCCGCCGCTGCGCATCTTTCGGCGATCGATTATCTGGGCGACGTGCCATGGATCGAGGACGACGCGGCAAAGGCGTGGTACGCGCGGGTGAAATCCCGCCCGTCGTTCCGCCCGTTGTTGAGCGAATGGCTGGCGGGCGTGCCGGCGTCGCGCACCTACGTGGACCTCGATTTCTGAGCGCAAACCTCAAGCTTTCTCCCGCCGATCTGAAGGCTGGGCTCACAAGCGAAGCGCGTGCGCTCGGATTCGATTGCGTCGGCGTTACCGATCCGGATGCGATCGGTCGCGCGGGCCAGTATTTCCGCGCATTCCTCGACGCCGGCGCGCATGGCGACATGGAGTGGCTCGCAGCTCATCCGGAGCGCCGCACCGACCCGCGCGTGTTGTGGCCAGACGTGCGCTCGGTGATCATGCTGGGCGTCAATTACGGACCCGACCAAAATCC
>DASXJV010000019.1:0-11006 GCA_036497205.1 Bradyrhizobium sp. | reverse complement strand
TCGTTGGTCGTCTCCTCCGCGAAGAGAGCGTCCCGCAGCATGCGCTCCTGATCGAGCTTGCGAATTTCATCCGCTGTGGGAGCTGTGCCCCAGATGGCATCGATGCCTGCCAGATTCAGCAACAATTCCGCGCGCCGCCTTCGCGCTGAAGGCACCAGCAGGACGCTGACACCCTTCCGGCCCGCACGGCCGGTGCGGCCGGAGCGATGTTGCATGACCTCCGCGTCATTCGGCAGATCCGCGTGAACGACGAGGTCAAGGTTTGGCAGATCGATGCCGCGCGCCGCCACGTCGGTGGCCACGCAAACGCGAGCACGTCCATCCCGCAAAGCCTGCAGTGCCTGGGTTCGCTCGTTCTGCGTCAATTCTCCCGAGAGAGCGACCACGGAGAAGCCGCGCTCCAGAAGCGTCGCCTGCAAATGCCGAACGGCATGTCTCGTGTTGCAAAAGACAATCGTGCTCGGTGATTCAAAGAATCGCAGCACGTTGACGACCGCGTGCTCGACATCGCTCGCAGCGATCCTGACGGCTCGGTACTCGATATCGGCGTGGCCGCCTTCGTCGCCCGCGACCTCCACGCGAAAGGCCTGTTGTTGATACTGCTTCGCCAGTGCGACGATGCCGCGCGGCAAAGTCGCCGAGAACAGTAACGTGCGGCGGGTGTCCGGCGTGGTCTTGAGGATAAATTCCATATCCTCGCGAAAACCCAGATCGAGCATTTCGTCGGCCTCGTCGAGCACGACAGCCTTCAATTCCGAGACGTCGAGACGGCCGCGCCGCAAGTGATCGCACAGCCGCCCCGGCGTACCGACCACAATGTGCGCGCCCTCGGCAAGCTCGCGCTGTTCGCGGCGCGGATCCATGCCACCGACGCAGGAAACGACGCGGGCATCCGCGTGTTGATAGAGCCATGCAAGTTCGCGATGCACCTGCAGGGCGAGTTCCCGCGTCGGCGCCACGATCAACGCAAGGGGTGCGGCAGCCCGCTCGAAGCGCTCGGCACCACCCAGAAGTTTCTTTGCGATTGCCAGCCCATACGCGACCGTTTTGCCTGAGCCGGTTTGCGCCGAAACAAGAAGATCGCGCTCGGCAGCTGCGTCCGCAAGCACTGCTGTCTGGACAGGAGTCGGCTGATCGTAGTTGCGCGCCTCCAAGGCTCGGGCGAGCGGCGGACTTGTGGGCAAGAATGTCACGAGATGGCAGACCTTGGTTGGCGTTTAGCGCCGGAACATTGAACAGGGCGTCAACCCGAACGGGTCGAAGCTGACGCCTGGAAGATGGGCCGCCGCGTGGCCCGGCGGATTTGAGTGAGTGGCAATGCTTTAGGCCATTCGAGGCCAAAGCGCCATTCATTGCTGGCGGTTTCATGCAAGGTCGGCCGGACTTCGCCGCAACCATCCCTCCGCGTCACAAAACGCCAGATTCCGACAATTGTCTCAAGGTACTTAGGCCTTGACTGTGCGTTCATGAGGCGGAGCCCTGGCTCACGGGCGCAACGCTCAGCCCTCCGCAGATGCCTGCCGTCCGTTCACGACAATGAAATACAGATTGCGAACGTAAACCACGAGCCCGAGCGCCTGGCCTGCGATGAATACCGGGTCCCGGCGATACAGCGCATAGATCAACAGCAACACGCCGCCGCCAATCGAGAAGAACCAGAACGCCACCGGAATTACGCTCTTGCGCGCGCGTTCCGAGGCTATCCATTGCACCACGAAACGCATGGTGAAAAATCCCTGCGCCACGAATCCCAGAACGACCCAGCCATCGAATTTGATGACAAAGACGTCGTGCAGGTAGGTCGCCAGGGTGTTGAACAGGTCAATCATGGCAAATCACCTCGGTCGCAACAGGCGTCGGCTTCTTGCGGCGGATCAGCCACCACACCCCAGCAAGATCCATGATCCCGATCCATAGCCGATCGAAAAAACCGTAATTTGACACGCCGGAACGGCGCGGCCGATCGACTACTTCGACATAAGCGATCTCGTATCCTTCGCGGCGTACCAGCGCCGGCAGAAAGCGATGAAGCCCGTCGAAATAGGGCATCGCCAGGAACACTTCGCGCCGGAACGCTTTCAGGCCGCAGCCGGTGTCGCGGGTGCCGTCGCGCAAGATTGCGTTGCGCACGCCATTGGCAATGCGCGACTGGATTTTCTTGAAGCCGGTGTCCTTGCGCCCGATCCTTTGGCCGGCGGCAAGGCCTACGCGGTCGCCGCCATTCTCGATCGCCGAAATCAAATCCGGCAAGAATATTGGATTGTTTTGCCCGTCGCCGTCGAGCGTGGCCACGATTGCGCCACGCGCGGCGCGGACCCCGCTGCGCACCGCCGCCGACTGACCCGACGATGACGTGTGACGGATCTGGCGCAGATTTCCGCGCTGCTTCATGATCGCCGCAAGCCGCTCGGCGGTCGCATCGGTTGAGCCGTCATTGACGTAGATGATTTCGTAGTTCCATCGACTGCCAAGGGCAGAGACGATCTCGGCGATCAGCGGTGCTACATTCTCGGCCTCGTTGCGCACGGGGACAACGATGGAAACGGCCACTGCGGCTGCGTCGGAAGAAGACAAATCAACACTCACCGTTTGAGTTGGCTGCAGCCGGTGACACTTGCGTCGAGCGTTTGCGGCGTCCGCTTCTTATGGGGCTGACGCCTCGCGGGCAACCCTTTTGAGATGCCCCGGCGAGGATCCAGCGAGCGGCATAATCGCGCCATCGCCACGAATGGCGAACCCCAGACGGCGTGCAGCAAACCAGTATCGCACGAACATCGCGCCGACCACACCGATCAACGCTCCCGCAACCACGTCGCTGGGATGATGCGCCAGGAGCACCAGGCGGCTGATCGCGATCAGAACCGCATACACAGTCATCGCGATCCGTGCCTGCGGCCAAACCGCTGATACCGCGAAAGCCAGCGCGAAGCTCGCGATGGCGTGGCCCGATGGAAAGCTGGCATAGGCTTCGGTTCCGGCGAAGTGCGCGAAGTTGAAAGCGTTGGCCTCACCACCGACAAAAGGCCGGCCGCGTCCGACGATCCATTTGATGACCTCGCCGGCGAGCACCGCCACCAGTACGGCGAAAAACAGAAACTGAAGGCGCGTGCCAAAACCGAGCAGCAGCGATCGCGAGGCTCCCCGCAATCGCGGAGAAATAATTGCAATGGCGAACAACATCGCTGCCAGCGACCACAGCAAATACTGCGATTTCCCGAAATCGGTCAGGATGCGAACGGGCCAGAGACCGGCGCTGCCGCGCGGCGGCATCAGGCCGATCTCTCTCGCATCCAGCGCGTACATCAGCGCGATGATGACAGCCCCGGCGCTTGCCGTGATCAGCAACATGTGGCGTGCCGATCTCTGCGCCGCCACGGCACGTCGCGAATGCGACGGCGGGCGCACCAGTTGCGTCAGCGACATCAGCACCACAGCGATGAACCGACAAAAATAGTTCGACGATTCGACGGGGCCGGCCTGAGTGGACATTTTACTCCGTGCCGTCGGAGCGGAAGATCGCGATAGAAACCGCTTTCCCTTGCGAAATATTATAGCCGTCGATGCGGGTGGCAACGTTATAGCGTAGCCCGATGGCTTCGGCGCGCTGTACAAAACCGCGTTCCGAGCGCGATTCCACCAGCGCGAACCTGCAGCTGCCCTGGCCCAGAAAATCCGCAGCACCCGATCCGTCGGTCAGCAGCGTCGAGGTGCCGGTCATGAAGACCAGACTCGGCTCGTGGAAACCTGCGGCGGCCGCTTTCGGTCCGACGCAGACGACGTTGCGGAGCGCCCTGGCGATCTCGGCGCTCGGGAACAGCCGCGTCAGCGCCGGCACCACCACGCCATAGACGGCCGCGGCCAAAAACATCGCCGCGACCACGGCGTTCAGCAGCGAGCGTTCAGCGCGATTGTCATCGTAAAGCCACCACGCGAACAGCCCGAAGATGAGAGCCGCTGCCACGAACGGCCACGCCAGAAATACCGGCTGGCGCGTCAGCGTGATCGCGCCAATAACGGCAATGATCGAAGCCAGAGCCGGGATGATAAACCACCAGGCTGCGCCGCGCATCAGCCATGATCGCGACAGCACGCGGCGCTCCAGCGCCCCGACCGTCAGGATGGCAATGGCCGGATATAGCGGCAGCACATAATGCGGCAGTTTGGTCAGCACCAGCTCGAATACGATCCAGGAAGGAATCAGCCATGCCAGCAGGTACTGCGCGCCGGGCTCCCGCCTCGCCCGCCAGACCGCCGGCGCCGCCATCGCCGCCAGCGGCGCTCCCGGCCAGAACGTCACCCAAAACAGCAGCAGGTAGAGTCCCGGCGGTGCGCCGTGGGATTCCTGCGCGGCCAGCTTGCTCAACATGTCGCCGCCGATCGAATCCGAGAAAAAAGCATCGCCGGCGCGCCAGAAGATCGCGACGAACCACGGCAGTACCAGAACCAACAGCCACATCAGGCCCCATACCGGACGCAGACGCCACAGCCATGTTGCCGAGCGATCGAGGATCGCCAGCGTGCCGATCGTCAGCACCACGAACATCAGGATCAGCGGTCCCTTGAGCAAAATGCCGCCGGCCAGCGCCGTCCAGAAGATTGCCGGCCATGACCATGGCGGATGCACGGGATCCTCGCCCCGCTGCCAGGACAAATACACCCGCGCCAGCGCTCCCATCGCCGCGACGACAGTGAGCAGCAGCATCGCATCGGTTTTCGCGAGCCGCGCTTCGGCGCCGAGCAACACCGAACTGCACAGGATGAGCCCGGCGAGTGTGGCGCCGCGCCGCGTGACGAACGCCAGCGCCGTCCAGTAGGTCAGCAGCACAGCGCCGATGGCGCCGATCAGGGACGGAACGCGGTAGAGCCAAATGCGCACCTGCGCCCGCTGCAAGCCAAGCGCCGACGCGGTTTCGACCGCGGCTGCCTGCAGCCAGTATACGCCGACCGGTTTCTTGTAGCGCACTTCGTCCTGGAAACGGATGTCGACGAAATCGCCGGTCTCGACCATTTGCTTGGTCGCCTGCGCGAACCGCGCCTCGTCGCGATCGATCGGCGGGATGTTGAAAAACCCCGGCAGGAACAACAGCAGCCCACAGAGCGTCAGGAACCCGATCGCGCGGACATGGCTGCCCGTGACAAAATCGAGCACGCCGACAAGCCTGCTACCCGGATTTACCCGGTTCTTCGGCTCGCGCGGCTCTCCAAATCGGGGGCGGGCATAGGTCTCGACCATCGGCTTCGCTTACGCCGAAACCGCTATGCCGACAACTGGTTAGCGAACTTTCTATTGAATTCTGATGATAATTGTGTCCGCGGCGCCGGTGGCGTCGATCACGGTCAATCTGGCAAAGCCAGGACCGGGCGGATCGACCAGACGCTGGCGCCGGCCGTCAATTTCACCCACTGACACGCCGTTCACCAGCATGGTCATGGGAAGCACGCCGCCGGCGACCTTGACCGGCATCGCGGAGAATGGCGCGCCGCCCGAGCCTGCCACGTCGATCCGCGAGCCATTCAATGGAAACTGGATGTGCGGCGCTTGCTCGCCACCGGTCCGGACCAGTTCTCCCACAGGGCGAAATCGCCGCAGCGGCAGCGGAAGTTTGGCATTGGTCGCCACCAGCGTGCCCTTTGGCGGTTTGGGCAGGGCCGCCGGGAGTTTTCCGGTGCGGGCGAAGGCATCGAACAGGATTGGCGCCGCAGCGGTGCGGCCGACAAGACCGGGCACCGGGGCACCGTCGGGACGTCCAACCCAGACCCCGATGGTGATGCGGCCGTCAAAGCCGACCGACCAAGCATCGCGATAGCCGTAGCTGGTGCCGGTCTTGAACGCGATCCGGTTGTGCGCGGCATTTTCCGGCGGCGGCGTACCGATCAGCACGTTGCCGACCTGCCAGGCCGCGATCTGGTCCATCAACCGCAATGGATCGCGCTGGTCGTCTTTGGCGCTCACGATCTCGCGCAGCGGCCGTGTACTGCCAAGCCGCGCCAGCCCGGAATAGAGTTGCACCAGATCGTGCAGCGTGACACCGACGCCGCCGAGACCCATCGCCAGACCCGGCGCTTCATCCTTCGGCAGCACCAGATTGGCCCCTGCCTGCTTTAATCGGGACGAGAGGCGGCTGGCACCGACACGATCGAGCAGCGCGATGGCCGGCACGTTCAGGGATAGTTGCAGTGCCTTGCGCACCGGCACCGTTCCCTGAAAGGTCATGTCGAAATTTTCCGGCGCGTAGCTGCCAAAGCGGATCGGCCGATCGTCGATCAGGCTTTCCGGGTGAACGAAGCCATCTTCGAAGGCGAGACCGTAGATAAAGGGTTTCAGCGTCGATCCCGGCGAGCGCACCGCGCGGGTCATATCCACCTGTCCCGCGCGGCGATCGTCGAAATAATCAGGCGAACCTATCCGCGCCAGCACGTCGCCGCTCTCATTGTCGACCGCGATCATCGCGACGGAAATATTCGGACCCAATGCGACCGCGCGGTCGCGCGCCAAGGCCTCGAGGACCTTCTGCAGGCTGGAATCCAGCGTCAGCGCGATCACGGGCGCGTCTTTCACGGTGGCGATGGCCTGATCGGCGGAATGCGGCGCGAGAATGGGCATCGGTTTGCGCAGCCGCGGCACCGCCGTAGCTTTCGCCTGAACAGCGTCTTCTTCCGGCACGCGGCCATCTTCAACCATGCGATCGAGAACGCGGTCACGCGCCGCGCGCGCGGCATCAGGGTAGCGGTCAAGGCGGCGGGTTTCGGGAGACTGCGGCAGTGCCACCAGCAGCGCGGATTCCGCTGATGACAATCGCCTGGGCTCCTTGCCAAAATAGGCGATCGAGGCCGCACGAACCCCCTCGAGATTGCCGCCGAACGGCGCCAGCGCCAGATACAGATCGAGAATCTGGTCCTTGTTCAGCTGCCGCTCGATTTCGAGCGCGCGAACCATCTGCCGCAACTTGGAATAAACTGAACGCTCCCGCCGCGGCTCCATCAGCCGGGCCAGTTGCATCGTGATCGTTGAGCCGCCGGAGACGATATGACCGCGGGTTACCAGTTGAAACGCGGCGCGGCCCAAGGCCAGCGGATCGACGCCGGCATGAGAGCGAAAGCGCCGGTCTTCATAGGCCAGCAGCAGTTTGAGGTAGCCGGGATCGACGCCGGCTTTGGCATCGACCGGCAGCCGCCAACGGCCGTCGGCCATCGCGTAGGCGCGCAAGAGCTTGCCGTTGCGGTCGACGATAGTCGGCGAGATTTGCCGGGCCTGCGCCAGCGGCAATGGCCCCAGCGAGATGACCCACGCCGCGAAGGCGCCCATCAGGATCAAGCCCGCAGTGGCCGACAGCAACCCTGCCAGCTTGATCCATCGCCAGCGGCGCTCGCTGCGTACTGCCGACGCTATGGCTATCGCTGCGCTCATTTCGCCGGACGCACCTCGACCGCGCCGGTGCCAGTGCGGCCGTAGCGCGAGGGGTTGTACATATCCTCGACATAGGCCTGCGGCAGCACGTATTTGCCGGGCGACACCGCACGCACCACGTAAGCCACCGTAAACACCGCCTTGTCGTCGCTGGCCCGATCGATGGCGGCCGTGAAGCGGTCATCGCGGAATTCGGTATTTTCGGGCTCTTCGCCGTCCTCTATCCAGTCCAGCGTGCCGGTGTCACCGGACGAGACCAGATGCGGATTATCGATCTCGAGGCCGGCCGGGAGATAATCCGACACCATGACGTGACCGTATTCCGGCTTGGCTTCCGTGATCTTCAGCACGACGGCGAAGCGATCGTTCTGCCTGGCCTTCGACACATCGGCCGGCTTGCCATCGAGCGTGAAATAACTGCGCTCGATCCTGAAGCCGTTCGATGCCGCGGGCTCCGGCGTGATCGGCGCGCCGCTCACCGAGACCACCGCCTGCACCGGCGTATCGCCGGTGTTGGTGACCTTGATCGGCTTGCGCGCCATCTCGGCTGCCTTGTAGCTACGATAAAGCGCGGTCTTGACCGGCGCGCCGTCGAGGTCGAGGGTCATTGTTTCCTTCGACAGCGCGCGCGACGCCAGCACCAGCCAGGCATTTTCCTGGGTCGAGGTGTAAGGCGTCAGCCCGCGCGCCGCTTCGACGCGCGCCACAGCCTGGGTTAGCGTCGCCCGCGGCGCATTGCCTTCGCTGGCAAGCGAAACCAGCGCCGCGGCATCGCGCAAGGCCGAACCGTAGTCGACCCGACCAAACTCCAGCACGGGTTTTGGCGCAAGGCTTTCGAGCGCGGCGGCATAGACCCGCTCTGCTCTGCCCTTGTCGCCGACCAGGGCCAGCGCCGCCGCCAATTGCGACTTTGCGATCGGGGTCGCCAGATTGTTCAGCTTGGTATCGGCAAGGTAGCGCAGATCGCCGATCGGCGCCGTGCCATTGCGGGCAAGCACGTACAGGCCGTAAGCGAGGTCGCGCCCGCCGTCCTTTTCGGGCTCGTTTGCATTCACGACCGAGTTGCGGATGCGATCGAGCGCGCTTTTGAATGATATATCCGGCACCGCGAATCCCTTTTCGCGGGCGCGGGTCAGGAAGTCCGTGACGTAGGCGTCGAGCCAGGCGTCGTCGCCGCCGGCCGACCACAGCCCGAACGATCCATTTGAGCCTTGCCGGGCCAGCAGCCGATCGATGGCATCCTTGATGCGCTGATCCACCTCCATGTCCATGGCGAGATGGGCGCCCGCCGCCAAATCATTGACATAAAGTAGCGGCATGGCGCGGCTGGTGATCTGTTCCGAACATCCATAGGGATAGCGGTCCAGCGCTTTCAGGATGGTCGCGGCATCCAGTGCCGTGGACAAACTGACCGACAGTGAGACGCCGCCGGTACCCTGCACCAGATCCGAGAACATATCGGAGGTCAGGGTCAGGCTCTCACCCTTGGCCAAGGTTCGGATCGAGCGGCGCGCCAGGATTTGGGTCGCCGCCTTGACGTCGAGCGCATAATGCCGCGCCAATGTCAGCCCGTTCGGTCCCTTGATATCGACATCGAGCTGTGCGGTCCCGGCGCCGCCGGCATCGAGTGCCAGTGACATCGAGGTTCGCTGCTTGGCGGCGAGCTTCACCGTGGTGGTGGGATTGCCGGTGACCTTCACCGGCCCCGACGTCTTGACATTGATGGTGTAGTCGCCCGGCTTGCCCTCAACATTGTCGAGGTCGAAGCTCATAGTGCCGTGATCGCCATTGAGCAGAAAGCGCGGCAGCGTCGCCGTCAGCACGACCGGATCGCGCACCGTGACATCGGTCGTGGCGCGGCCAAGCTTGGTCGCAGTCCACGCCACCGCCATCACCCGCGCGGTGCCGGCGAACTCCGGAATTTCGAAGCTGATTTCGGCCGAACCGTCTGCCGCGACCGTAACAATCCCGGAATATAGCGCCAGCGGCTTCTGCGTCGGCGGGCTGCCCTGCAGTTCCGCGCCGGCGGAATCGCCGCCGGTCTTGATCTGGCCGCGGCTGCCCTCCATGCCGTCGATCAGTTGCCCGTAGAGATCGCGGATTTCCGATGTCATGCGGCGCTGGCCGAGATAGTAATCGTCCGGCGCCGGCGGCTTGTAGTTGGTCAGGTTGAGAATACCGACATCGACGGCGGCAACGACGATCTTGGCATCCTCGCCGGGATTGAGGCCGCCCAGCTTAACCGGCAGCTTCAGCGTGGTGCCGGGACGCACCAAAGCCGGCGGCGAAAGGTCGACGTGGAGCGTGCGGGTCTTCTTGTCGATGCCGAACCATTTCAGCCCAATGGCCCGTCCCGGCATCCGCAACGCGGCGGCATCGAGCGGGCGGCGGAGCGTCGCCACCACATAGGCGCCGGTGCCCCAATCCTTGCCGACGGGAATCTTGACCTGTGCAGTGCCCTCCTTGACGTCGGTGGTTTGGGTGCTCAGCAGCCGGTCTCCCACCACGTTGACGGTGAGTTTTCCAGCCGAGCGCGCGTTGACTGAAACCACCATGGTGTCGCCGGACTGGTATTGCGGCTTGTCAATCGAGGTTTCCAACAGGTCCGGGGTATCGGCGCTGCCGTCGGAATACCAACCGACGTCGAACTGCACCGACGTCAGCGGTCCGTCAGCCTCGGTAGATTTGACGTCGAGGCGATAGCGTCCAGGTTGCGGGGACAGCGTGATCTGCGACGGCTTGTTCGCGGCGATAGCCAGATCGCCATCGGCGACGCGGCTTGTTGATTTGACCGGCTCATATTCCCACGACGAACTCTGCCGATACCATTGATAGCGGGACTCGATCTTCAAGAGCTCGTAGTGCAATCCGTCGCGCGACTGCTGCTGGCCATCGGGCGCGACGAACACGACCTCGAATCCGGCCTTGTCGCCTTCGGCCACGCTCTTCTCGCCGAATAGCGGCTTGACGCCGATCATGGCCCCCGTGGGCGCCACGGGCAACACCAGCTTGCGCTCGACCGCGCGGCCTCCAGCTTCCGCCATGCGGATGAAAATCTGAGCTTCCTGAGGGCGCGTCGATGACGATGACTTGGTGACGCTGACGGGGAATTTCGCAATGCCCTTGGCGTCGGTCTCGGGAAGGTCCTCAATCGGGGTACGTTCGTTGCTGGACGTCTCCTCGTCGGCAACGCCGAACTGATAGCCGGGGAAGCCCGGCCGCTCGGAGGCCGGGGCAACCAGCATGTCGCCCTCGAGCTGGAGATTCGAGGCGGGGGCGCCATAGAGGAAATGGCCGTCTACTTTAAGCTCCACGGGAGTGGCAGCTTTGACCTGCTTCTCGTTGGCCGATAGGTCGAATTCGATACGCTCGGGGACGTAATCCTCGACCATGAAGGTGGTTTCCCCAACCGAGGAGCCCTTTGGGTCGGTGAATGCTCGCACCCGCCAGGTCCCGGTTGGGACGGCGGAATTGAGCGGCACCGCCATGGTCCTGCCGCCGGCGCCCTGGTCGGCCAGCACGGCGCGGCGGAACTCGACGCCGTCGGGACGCTCAATCACCAGCGTCAGCGGGCTCGCGGTGACGGCCTTGCCTTGGC
>DASXJV010000018.1:0-7553 GCA_036497205.1 Bradyrhizobium sp. | reverse complement strand
GTTCGCCGCAGAATCGAATCATAAATCAGGTGATTTGTGAAGACGTGTACGGCCATCGACATGGACACATTTCGGGAGCAATTTTCGCATTAAGCGATTCAAGAGACTCAACTCTCGTCGATTATCGGTGAAAACTTCGGTTTAAAGGACGGCGGCTGCCGGCAAGTGCGATCGCGAAACTTCAGCCGCTAAATGCCGTATTAAAGCGTGATTTGTTGTTTGGGCAAATTGACTCTTTCGGTGTTGGCAGCCAACGACGGGCAGGCTCCCGGTTGATCTGGCGCCCTCAGCGCCATTGGCGGACCTGTAATACCTTGCTACTACCGATTGCCGTAACGATGGCACAGCTCGTATGCGAAGAGGACTTCTCAAGGATTCGGCTGTGCGAGGCAGCCGGCTGCAACTTCTTCTTCCTCGATCGAACCCCGGACGGAACCAGACGGTCGTGCGGCCTAGCCACCCGCCATATTGCCGCAAAGCGGAAGTGTCACGAAAGAACGACGGACGTCATCAATTAACATCCAAATAATAAAGACCGGCTTCGAAACGGCTGCAGCAGACAATCAAGTCAAACGGGATTGCTAGCCTCTATAGACCAACGAGCGGGGTATCTGTTTCTTGCCTGTGACTAGACTGTGCCTAACTTGTCAATAAGGGTTTCAATGGTTATTTATGGGGTAGACTTTCCTCTACTGCGCGCGAGGGCTTAACCCCATGCCGGACAATCGCCCGCCCGCGATGTTCATAGCGGACGCACCTGGCCTCGATTTCCTCAACTCCATCGCCACCCCCGACGACACTCCAGTAGAATGGCTTGCCTCGGGAGAAGACCTCCTTGCCTGGCTAAAGGAAGCCGATCTCATCCCTGCGGCCGTTCCGCGTGCGTTAAAGAAAAGCGCTGTTCCAGGCGAACTCGATGCCGTGGCAGCCCAAGCGCGGGCGCTGCGGGAGTGGTTTCGTGAATTTGTGGATGAGCGCAGGGGCAAGCCATTGCAACCCGACGCGCTGAAACAGCTTGAGCCGCTCAATCGGATTCTCGCCCGCGAGGAAGAGTTTGGCCAGATTGCAGCGCGTGACCATCATCACCCATCGGATGGCGATCAGCCGGTGTCGGGCCTCGTGTGGGTTCCGCATAAACGCTGGCGATCACCGGACACATTGCTCCTTCCAATCGCAAAAGCCATAGCCGATTTGGTCTGCAACGAGGACTTCACATACATCAAGGCATGTGAAGGGGCCGCCTGTACGCTTCTCTTTTTCGACCGAACACGCGGCCGCGTACGGCGCTGGTGCAGCATGGCTGTTTGTGGAAATCGCTCGAAGCAAACGGCGCATCGGGAGCGTATTCATCAAGTTCGGAGTGGTCGAACGAAACGAAATCGCGAATGACAGCCGCGCAAACGAGTACGTAGGAAGGTTCCCGACTCATTCGTAACCTCCTTGGTGGGGTGAATATAGTTATAAACAGCGCCCAATAACTTGTCAAAAGTCATCTGAGCGGTTACTCTCTGTTTAAGGATGCGACCTGGACCGGCTATGGCCACCTGGTGGCGTGACCGGCAGAAGGTCAAGGCTTTGCGGAACAAGAACCACGTCATTGCAGACTGGACCAAGTTCTCAGCCCAAGACCGACCAGATTCAAGGCACTCCTTGCCAACGTTATCGGAAGGCGCTTGCGGATGGGAGTTGTCGTCTCGGTCAATGTTGGGCTGTCACGCGATGTGGGATGGCAGGGAATGCTCGTTCGAACCGCAATCTGGAAACGGCCAGTACAGAAGAGTGTCTTCGCCGCGCGATTAAATCTAACGGGAGATGCGCAGGCCATTGACCTCCGGTGGCCACACCCCGGCATGGACGCAGCCATCCGCCCTAAAAGCTTGAGGGCGTCTGCATCGGCCCGGGACGCTTAACCACACCAACGCCGAGGATGGAGCCATGCGCCGCTCGATGATTCTAGCCGCCTTCTTCTTCAATCCGCAGGGCGATCATCGGATGTCGTGGCGACATCCACATGCGCCCGGCCGTGAGATCTTCAGTTTCAACTACTACCGAACACTTGCGCAATCCGCGGAAACTGCGCGATTGGACACGATTTTTGTCGCCGATCACGTTGCGATGTGGGACACCTATCAGAGCAACATCGCGCACTACGCCAATGCGCGACTTGAGCCCATTACGCTGCTGTCGTCCCTCGCCGCTGTCACGCAACATATCGGCCTGATTGCCACCGCGTCCGCCTCATACAGCGAACCCTACAATGTGGCGCGGGCGTTCGCATCGTTGGATCATATCAGCAACGGGCGAGCCGGCTGGAATGTGGTCACCTCGGGGATGAATGAGGAGGCCATGAATTTCGGTCGGGACGCGAACATCGAGCATGCGTTTCGCTATGAGCGAGCTGCGGAATTCCTCGATGTCGCCAAGGCGCTATGGGACAGCGTAGAGGACGATGCTCTGCTCCTCGATAAGAAATCTGGATACTTCGCGGACCCGAAACGGGTGCACCGGATCAATCATGCCGGCAAGCATTTCAAGGTGCGTGGTCCTTTGAATGTTTCGCGGCCGCCGCAAGGTTACCCTGTGATCGTACAAGCGGGTTCGTCGGACGACGGCAAGAACCTGGCCGCCGCGCATGCGGATTTGAATTTTGCGATCGTGAGAACCATTGATGACGGCCAGCGCTATCGAAAGGACTTTGACGAGCGGCTACAGAAATATGGCCGAAGTCCGAGAGACCTGAAGGTGCTGCCGGGCATTTTGCCGATCGTCGCGAGATCACGCGACGAAGCGACGGAAAAGCGGGATTTTCTCGAAACTCTCGTTCCGGAACGCGTCGGCATTGATCTTGTGTCGAGTTGGTGCGGGATAGACCTCTCAACTTACCCTATTGATGGCCCTCTTCCGCCGCTGCCGGACGAGTCGACTTATGACGGTCAAAGAACGAACTTGGAGAGGCTCAAGGCCTTTGCCAAAGAAAACCTTACCATTCGAGAGATCGCTCGGCGCATTTCGAACGCCGGTACGGGTCCGGTAATGGCGGGAACACCCTCAGAAATCGCCGATCAAATGGAAGCCTGGTATTCCGCAGGCGCTGCGGATGGCTTTGCTTTGATGTTCCCGCTTCTACCTGACGATTGGACGAATTTTGCGAAGCTTGTCGTTCCCGAGCTTCAGCGAAGGGGTCTCACGCGGACTGCCTACGAAAGCGGTACCTTGCGCGATCGGCTGGGGTTGCCGAGACCTGCCAATCGCTTCAGGAGCCAGTAACCAGAAGCCAGTTCCGACGAGTCGAATTGGAGTACGACGCGCGTGCCAAGACATCCTCTGCACGGTGGTTGTGCGGAGTTGGACTCGGCTGTCGGCCATCAGCCATCAGAACTGCCAGCCTGTGATCCCGGTTTTGTGATTGGACTGGCCAGTCCACAGTCTAATAACCTGTATGAAGCGCACAACGTGGTTACTATTGGCCTATTGCTTTGCGACCCCGCGGCGAGAGTTACCAAGCTGGTCGCGAGGATTTTTAGGCACGTCGGCGCGGCAACACATGGGAGCGCTTGCAACTCAGTTGGCCCCCGGCGGAACGACCAATATGCGTTCGTCCAAAATTACCTTAGGAATTCTTCTTGTACTGATCTTGTTGATTGGTGCGGCGTTCGCATGGAGCTGGCGACCTTCTATCGCTCCGACTTCCGCCAACGAGGGAATGCGCGCCGACAGGCAGACCGTCGCCCACGGCGCAGCGCTCGCTGCGATCGGCAATTGCAACGATTGTCACACGACGGACGGTGGCCAATCCTTCGCGGGCGGACGACCCATTCCCACGCCATTCGGGACGATCTTCGCGAGCAACATCACGCCTGATGCGGACACCGGCATCGGAAGTTGGTCCGAGATCGCCTTCCTCCGCGCCATGCGGACGGGTGTTGATCGCCAAGGCCGGCAGCTTTACCCGGCGTTTCCCTACGATCATTTCACCAAAACGACGGACAGCGACATCCATGCGCTTTACGTGTTCCTGATGAGTCAGGCTGCCGTTCGCAATGAAATTCCAGCAAACAAACTGGCCTTTCCCTTCAATGTCCGCCCCATCGTGGCCGGATGGAAAGTCTTGTTCCTCCGCGAAAAGCCGCTTGAAAATGACGACAGCAAGAGCGCGGACTGGAACAGGGGGCGATATCTGGTCGAAGGCCTCGGCCACTGCGGCTCTTGCCATACGCCGCGCAATGCCCTGGGCGCCGAGCGGGCACACAGTGCCTACGCCGGCGGAACTGCCGAAGGATGGACCGCGCCGCCCTTGAACTCCTCGATGGCCGCCGCCCACAAATGGACCACCGATCAACTGTCCGAATATCTTTCGACCGGCTGGCATCGGCAGCACGGCGCGGCGGCCGGCCCGATGGCCGATGTCGCAAAGAACCTGAGCCAGGCGTCGGCTCACGACGTGCACGCGATCGCCGTCTATATCGCCAGCCTCTCCGGCGATGGAGCTGGCAGCACGGCACCCGCTCCGACCGATCATCCGCCTCCCAACGCGCCGGCCGAGGTGGTCGCCATCTACACGGGCGCTTGCGCCAACTGCCACAACAACCCGGGCGACGTCGGCCCTTCGAAGGCGCTTCCGCTGTCGCTGAGCGCAGCGGTGCAGCAGCCGGAGTCGGCCAATGCGGTGCGCGTCATCCTGCACGGCATTCAGTCGTATCGCGGCGCCGGCGGCCCCTACATGCCTGCCTTCGACGGCATGCTGACCGACAAGCAGATCGTCGCCGTCGCCGAATATGTGCGCGCGCGCTACACGAACCATCCGCAATGGACCGATGTTCAAGAGCAAATATCGAAGGCGCGGCAGGAAGGAAGTTGAGCCATGGCTATCGCCCTCACGATCAACGGTCAATCGCACGCAATCGACGCCGATCCTTCGACGCCGCTTCTCTATGTCTTGCGGGACGATCTGGCGCTGCACGGCGCCAAATTCGGATGCGGCCTGGGACAGTGCGGCGCCTGCACGGTCCATGTCGACAACCGCGCCGTCTTCTCATGCCTCCTGCCGATCGCGGCCCTCGAAGGACGGTCGATCACGACGCTGGAAGGCCTTCTCAAGGAGGGCAGGCCGGGCAAGGTGCAGCAAGCCTTCATCGACGAACAGGCCGCGCAATGCGGCTACTGCATCGCCGGCATGATCATGCGGGCCGAGGCGCTGCTCGCCGCCACGCCTCACCCGAGCGACGAGGAGATCCGCAGAGGCATGCGCCCCAATCTCTGCCGTTGCGGGACCCACGTCGCCATCATGCGCGCCGTCAAGCGCGCGGCGGCCGCGTAGGAGGTAACGACAATGAATGCGCTCTTCTCACTCTCGCGCCGCGATCTTCTCAAGGGAACCGGCGCGCTTGTCGTCGCCTTTTCGTTGGGCCGGCCGCACGTCTCGGCGTTCGCGCAGGATGCTCCCGCATCAAAGACCGTTGCAGCGGACCAGGTCGATGGATTCCTCGCCATCGACGACAAGGGCATGGTGACCATCTACTCCGGTAAGGTCGAACTCGGCACCGGCGTGCGGACCGGCTTCACCCAAATGGCGGCCGACGAGCTCGACGTGGCGTTGGATCGCGTCACCGTCATCCAGGGCGACACCGCGCTGACACCCGATCAGGGGCCGACTTATGGCAGCCAGTCGACACAGACCGGCGGCGCGCAAATCCGCCAGGCGGCAGCGACGGCGCGCGCCGCGTTACTTGAGGCCGCCGCGCAGCACCTCGGTGCGGCGAAAACAGACCTCGTCATCACTGACGGCACGGTCAGCGCAAAATCCGGCGGCAACACCGTCACCTACGCCGAACTGATCGGCGGCAAAAACTTCAACCTCAAGCTCGACCCCGCCGCGCCGACGAAGAATCCTGCCGACTACAAATTCGTCGGTAAACCGGTGCCGCGCCTCGACATCCCCGGCAAGACCACCGGCTCTTTCACTTACATGCACGACGTCCGCGTGCCGGGAATGCTGCACGGCCGCGTCGTACGTCCGCCGGCGTTCGGGGCGACGCTCGAAAGCGTCGATGAGTCCTCGATCAAGGACATTCCGGGGATCGTGAAGGTCGTGCGCCAAGGCAACTTCTTGGGCATCGTCGCGCAGAAGGAGTGGTCGGCGGTGCGCGCCGCCCGCGAGATCAGGGCGACTTGGTCGAAGGCGGAAACCCTGCCCGATCACAAGGCGCTCTGGGAGCATGTGCGGAACACCAAGATTCTCAAGGACGACGTCACGAGCAATGTCGGCGACGTCACGGCTGCGCTGGCAGCGCCGGGCCGAAAATTGAACGCGACCTATGACTTCACCATCCACACCCACGGCTCGATCGGGCCGTCCTGCGCGATCAGCGAGTTCAGGGACGGCAAGCTGATATCCTGGTCGGCATCCCAGGCGACCCACAATCTGCGCAAGCAGCTCGCGCTGATGTTCTCGATGCCGTTGCAGGACGTGCGTTGCATCTATGTCGACGGCTCCGGGTGCTACGGCCGCAACGGCCACGAGGACGCCGCCGCCGATTCCGCGCTTCTGGCGAAGGCAGTCGGAAAGCCGGTGCGCGTCCAATGGTCGCGCGCCGACGAACATGGGTGGGATCCGAAAGGGCCGCCGACGCTGATCGACTTGCGCGCCAACATCGATGCGTTGGGAAACGTGACGGCCTGGCAGTCCGAGTTCTTCATTCCGCAGGGCGCCGCGGGCAATGTCGATCTCGTGGCGGCCACGCTGGCGGACCTGCCGGCCGACCACCTGCTTTCTCCTGGCGGCATCATCAACGACTCGGCGATCGGATATCAGTTCCCGAACATCAGAACGACCTGCCATCGGCTGGAAACAACCCCATTCCGTCCGTCCTGGATCAGGACCCCGGGACGCCTGCAGAACACATTCGCCAACGAATGCTTCATCGACGAGATCGCGGCGGCCGTGGGCGCCGATCCAGTCGAATTCCGCGTAAAGCATATCGACCCGGCCGACAAACGTGGCCTCGAAGTGCTCGATCGCCTGGCAAAGCTCGCCAAATGGGAGAAGCGTCCGTCTCCGCAGAAGAACATCAGCAGCAATATCGTCAGAGGCCGCGGGGCCAGCTACGTCAAATATGAACTGGTGCGCACATATATCGGCGCCGTCGCGGAGGTGGAGCTTGATCGTTCGACCGGCGCGCTTCGTGTCCCGAGGTTCTACGTCGTCCACGACTGCGGGCAGATCATCAATCCGAACGGCGTCATGGCGCAGATCGAAGGCAATGTGATCCAGACCGTAAGCCGCACTCTTAAAGAAGAAGTCACCTTTGACCGCAGCATGATCACCAGTCTCGACTGGGCAAGCTACCCGATCCTGACGTTCGAAGAGGTGCCTGAAATCACCATCGAATTGATCGACCAGCCGACGGAGAAGCCCTGGGGCGCGGGTGAACCCACGGCTGCGGTCGTATCTTCGGCCATCTCCAATGCCGTATTTGATGCAACAGGCGCTCGGCTCCGGTCGATTCCGTTCAAACGAGAGAAGGTGAAAGCCGCGCTGCAACTAATATTATGAC
>DASXJV010000017.1:0-5570 GCA_036497205.1 Bradyrhizobium sp. | reverse complement strand
AGATCGGCCAGACGGGTGTCCGGGGTGGCGGGCGAAGCCACGGCATTGGTCACGGGTGCAGCCGGTGCCGACGCGTTACGCGAGATCAGCGCCTGTTCGATGCCGGTGGCAACGACGGAGACGCGGATCACGCCATCGAGGTTCTCGTCGAAGGTGGCGCCGACAATAATATTGGCGTCCTGGTCGACCTCTTCGCGAATCCGAGTTGCGGCTTCGTCAACCTCGAACAGCGTCAGGTCCTTGCCGCCGGTGATCGAGATCAGGAGGCCACGGGCGCCCTTCATCGAGGAATCATCGATCAGCGGATTGGCAATGGCGGCCTCGGCCGCGGTCAACGCGCGCTTCTCGCCGGAAGCCTCGCCGGTGCCCATCATCGCCTTGCCCATTTCGCGCATGACGGCGCGAACGTCGGCGAAGTCGAGATTGATCAGGCCTTCCTTGACCATCAAGTCGGTAATGCAGGCGACACCCGAATAGAGCACCTGGTCGGCCATCGCGAAAGCGTCGGCGAAGGTGGTCTTTTCGTTGGCTACCCGGAACAGGTTCTGGTTCGGGATGATCAATAGCGTATCGACGACCTTGTGGAGCTCGGCGATGCCGGACTCGGCGGTGCGCATGCGGCGCTGGCCTTCGAAGTGGAACGGCTTGGTGACGACGCCGACGGTGAGAATGCCCATGTCGCGCGCGGTCTTGGCGATGACAGGTGCTGCACCGGTGCCGGTGCCGCCGCCCATGCCGGCGGTGACGAACACCATGTTGGCGCCGGAGAGATGGTCGCGGATCTCGTCGATGACTTCCTGGGCCGCGGCCGCGCCGACATCGGGCTGCGAACCGGCGCCTAGGCCTTGCGTGACCTGGGTGCCCATCTGCACGATGCGCTGCGCCTTGGACATGGTGAGTGCCTGCGCGTCGGTATTGGCGACGACGAAATCGACCCCCTGCAATCCGGCGGTGATCATGTTGTTGACGGCGTTGCCACCGGCCCCACCGACGCCGAATACGGTGATCCGTGGCTTCAGCTCGCTAATGTCAGGGACGTTGAGATTGATGGTCATGATTGCCTCTCGATTACGCGCGCGTTGGTTCGCCCCGGCCGACGGCCGCGGGAGTTGGTGGAAGTCGAATGGGCCAGAAAAGATTCATCAGAAGCCCTCACGAAGCCATCGTCCGACTTTTCCGAAATAGCCGTCAGTCCCTGTCCTGAGCTGCCGCGTATGCCGCGGTTCAACGTGTTCAAGATGAGCGTATTGCGGATACACCAGGAGACCCGAGGGAACCGCGAACGATGCGCTCTTCGCCTCATTGGGGAGCCGGCCAAAACCGAGCGGACGGCCGATGCGCACCGGCCGGCCCAGAATCTGGGTTGCAAGTTCGGGAACCCCGGTGAGCTGCGAAGCGCCACCGCTCAAGACAACTCGCGCTTTCGGCTCTGCCGCAAAGGGAGAATCCGCGAGGCGGTCCCGGACCATTTCAAAAATCTCCTCGGCGCGGTGCCGCACAATGTTCGCGATCGTGGCGCGGGACACGATCTGCGGAACATCCCGCTCGTTGTCGCCGGCGGTTGGCACCGACATCAACTCGCGCGCATCTGACCCGCCGGTCAGCACGGTGCCATATAACGTCTTGATTCGCTCGGCATCCGCAATGCATGCGCTGATGCCGCGCGCCAGATCCATGGTGATGTGATGGCCGCCGATCCCAAATCCGCTGGCGTGCACGAAGCGCCCGCCGGAATAGGTCGCGATCGTGGTGGTACCCGCCCCCATCTCCACCACGGCGGCGCCGAGATCGGCTTCATCGTCGGTCAGTACGGACAGGCCGGCCACATAGGGGCTCGCTGCCATGGCTTCGACATTGAGATGGCAGCGCTCGACCACCAGCATCAGATTCTTGGCGACCGTCGCATCTGACGTGACGACGTTCATGTCGACGCCGAATTGCCGCGCCACCATGCCGCGCGGGTCGCGAATGCCCTTGACGCCATCGAGCGCGTAACCGACCGGCAGCGCGTGCAGCACGGTACGGCCCTCACCGGTGGCGTGGCGCATGCCGGTAGAGGTGATACGAGTGACGTCGGCGGCGGCAACCGCGCCGCCGCGAATGTCGGCTGCGGCCTCGATCAATTGACCATGTAGCCGGCCGCCGGATACCGAGAGTAGCACGGACTCGACCCGGACCTTGGCCATGCGTTCGGCCAGCGCTACCGCTTGACGCACCGCCTGTTCGCATTCGGCGAGATCGACCACCGCGCCGGCCTTCACGCCGCGCGACTGGATCTGGCTGTATCCGATCAATTCGACGGCATGGCTGCGTCCGCGCAGGGCGCCATTCGGCGGGCACGGCTTCAACCGCGCGATCATGCAGGCGATCTTGCTGGTCCCGATATCGAGCGACGCCACCAGCGCGGTGCGCTTCTGCGGCATCGGGCGCGTCTTCGGCGTCTGGTTGCGATCAAGACCAGTCATGCATCACCGGCCTTCTTCTTGGACTTCTTGTCCTTGAACAATTCTTCGCGGGCTTTGGCTGCGTCTTCCGACAATTGCACCGTCAGCCGGTCCGGCAGACGCATGTCGACGGCGACGATATCGCGGGAGAACAGCCGATCTTCCTTGTCAAGCTTGCTCAATGCCGCCAGCGCGTTGTCGACCTCGTTTTCCGGCAGCCGGATATCGAGACCGTCCTTGAGCCGCAGGTTCCACCGCCGCTCGCCGACCAAGACGGCGGCTTTGGTCGCTGCGCGCACCTGCGGATAACGCGCGAGCAGCGCGAGGAAATCCCGGGCACGGGTTTCGGCGCCCTTGCCTACCACCAGCGGCAGCGAAAGAAAGCGGCGCGACACGTAGGGCTCAAGCACCGCGCCGTCATCCGATATCACCGACAGCCGGCCATCCTGCTGCCACAGCGCGAAAGCCGAACGTTCGACGATATCGATCTGGAGCTGGCCGGGATAAAGCTTCAGCACCGTGGCTTCGCGGATCCATGGATTGGCTTTCAGCTTGTCGCGCACGACAGCGGCGTCGAGGAACAAAAGCGACGAGCGGCCATTGACGCCGCCGATCGCGAGCACCTCGTCCTGGGTCAGTTGCTTGCGGCCGTTGATGGCGACGGCCGTGATCCGGAATCCGGCGGAATTGGCGATCGCATTGCGGGCGTCGCTCAGGGACGAGGTCAATTCCTCGACGTGGCCACCCTTGACGATGCCGAAACCGGCGCTGCCAAGCAGCATCAACACGGTCGCAGCGACGCCGGCGCGGTGTGGAAGGTAACGCTCGAGAAGCGCGATCAGCCGGTGCGGATTTTCTTCGCGTTCCAGAGGGCGCCTGGCACGAACCCGGTCCGAGCCCAGCCGCTCGCGCAACAGCACGACCGCGCCAATGGCGGCCGCTTTCAGGTCAGCTTGGGGCCTCAGCGATCTCAGCGATCGAGCGAGGCGTCCTCCACCATCCATTGCACGAGCTCGTCAAATGTTGTGCCCGCAAACGCTGCGAGTTCTGGCACAGGTGACGTCTCGGTCATGCCGGGCTGGTTGGTGACCTCAAGGCAGAAGAGGCCAACTGTTCCCTCGATGCGGTCGTCGAAGCGGAAATCCGCACGGCTCACGCCCCGGCAGCCAAGCGCCACATGCGCCGCCAGCGTTAACCTTCGGACTTCCTGGTAAACAAATGGTAAAATAGCTGCAGGCTGGATGTGATTTGATCCGCCTTCTGAGTACTTTGCCTCGTAATCCCTAACATTTTCTCGATGGAACAATCTTGATCACCTGGTCGGCTCGCCCCTGATGACCACCCAAGTAAGTTCCTCGCGGGCCTTTTCAGAGGCGTAGTCGGCCTGGACGGTTAATGGTCAGAAACTGCTCCTGCGCCACACCTCGCAAGGGCAGCACTATTTTTGCGTGCGCTGTATCGCCAGCACGATCTGGTCTTGCAGAAAGTCGGCGAACTCGATTCCCCGAGCTTTGAGCGCCTTGGGATAAAGCGAGGCCTTGGTCAGACCCGGCAATGTGTTGGTTTCGAGGTAAATTGGGCCTTGCTTCGAAACGATGAAATCCGAGCGAGAATAGCCGCCGCACGATAGTGCTCTGTGCGCCCTAAGCGCCTGGTCCATGAGTTGTGCGCTGATTTCAGCTGAAAAGCGCCCCGGACAAATCTCTTGGGTCGATTTGAGCAGATACTTGGCCGTGTAGTCGAACCCGCCGTCGGCCGGAACGATCTCGATCGGCGGTAGTGAAAAAACCGTGCCGTCCGGCTGTTCCAGCACGCCGCAGGTCGCTTCCACGCCAGCGATGAACGGCTCGATCAGGTATTCTTCCAGCTTGGCGGCGTTGCGGACTGCGACGAGGTCCTGTTGCCCATTGACGAAGATCAGGCCGTAGCTCGACCCGTCTCGCGCGGGTTTTGCAATCAGTTTGCCGTATTCTCCGAAAGCCGCCTCGATATCCTCAAGTGCTATGCCGTCCGGCCCCTTCACGCCCGCAATCGCCGCAAAGCGCTTCGCGGCAACTTTGTCGAAGGCGAGATACGACGATGCCGAGCCGGACCCTGTGAAGGGAATACCGCGCATTTCGCACATCACCTGCAATTCGCCATCCTCTGCCCGGCCGCCGTGCAGGCCAAGCACCAGCAAACGATCCTCGGCCTTTGCCCGATCGAGCGCCTGTTCGAGCCCGACGCCGCGATCGTCGGGCTTGAATTCATCCTCGAACGGCCGCGCGTGATTGAGCAATTTTTTCGACTGGACGTCGTGCACGGTGTCGGCAACGTCCCAGAACCACAGATCAGCGTCGGGCAACGCCGCATGCAACGCCTGAGCGGTAGCCACCGACACCAGGCGCTCCTTGTTCGTGCCTCCGAAAAGGATGGTAATCCGCATCAGTTTCGCTCGATCCCGATCCGCTTGATTTCCCATTGTAGCTCGATTCCCGAATTCTCTTTCACTCGCGCGCGAACGGTCTCGCCCAGGGCTTCAATATCCTGGCCGGTCGCGCTATCTGTGTTGATCAGGAAATTGCAGTGCATTTCCGACACCTGCGCGCCGCCGACGCGCAAGCCCCGGCAGCCTGCGGCATCGATCAGCTTCCAGGCGCTTTGATCCGGCGGATTCTTGAACGTCGAGCCGCCGGTCTTTTCGCGGATCGGCTGCGCGGTTTCGCGGTGATTTTGCACTTCGTTCATTCGCGCGCGAATTGCATCGGGCGCGGCGATCAGCCCACGAAAGCGCGCCGAGATAAAAATGATGGAAGGATCGACACCGGTGTTGCGATAGACGAATTTCATATCCGCGTTTGTAAAAATATGTTTTTTGCCGTCGCGGCCAACGCCTGACGCCTCGATCAGGACATCCTTGGTCTCGGCGCCATTGGCGCCAGCGTTCATGCGCAGCGCGCCACCGATGGTGCCGGGAATGCCAAAGAAAAATTCCAGCCCACTGACGTTGGCCGCCGCGGCCGTCTCGGCCACGCGCTTGTCGAGCGCGGCGGCGCCGGCGCTGACGATATCGCCGTCGGCGTTGGTCTCGCCGAAGCCGCGCGGGCTGAGCCTGATTACCACGCCCGGCATGCCGCCATCGCGGAC
>DASXJV010000016.1:0-3992 GCA_036497205.1 Bradyrhizobium sp. | reverse complement strand
CACCGCCGCCGGAATATGCGCCGATGCCGAGAACACTTTGATGCTGTCGCCGCAGCGGTTCATGATCGACAACAGCCGCCCGGTATTGGTCGAGGCGTCCTTGATGTAGCGAATGCGCGGATGCTCCGCGAGCCGCGCGATAACATCGAGCGTCAGATCGGAACGCTGAAACTGCGGATTGGTGTAGATCACCACGGGAATATCGACCGCATCCGCGATGACGCGAAAATAAGATTCGACCTGCGCATCCTCAAGCGGAAAATACGCTTCCAGGATCGCGAGGATGCCGTCGGCGCCGAACTTTTGATACGCCTTCGCCTGCGCGACCGCATCCGATGTCGAGGTCGAGGCGACGCCGGCGACCACCGGCACGCGGCCTTTTGCAGCCTCGATCGTGGTTTGCACCACCGCCGCCCGTTGCGCGTTCTTGAGATAAGCAAATTCGCCGGTCGAGCCCAGCGGCGTCAGCCCGTGCACGCCGGATTTGATGAGATCGTCGCAGAGCCGGCCGAGCACGGCAATGCGGATTTGCCCCGAGGCATCGACCGGCGAAACCAGATAGGGAAACACGCCGTGGAAATCAGTCATGGTGGGCATGTGCCTCAGAAATTCGATCTTCGAAATCATCGGGCCGATCGAGGCGCTGGCGCTCCCTAGGGGAATTGAACCCCTGTTTCAGCCTTGAGAGGGCCGCGTCCTAACCGCTAGACGAAGGGAGCGTGAGCTCAGGCAATAGCCTTGAAATCCACTGGCTGCAAGGTGGGTTTGGGGCCCAATACTCACACCCTCGGTCAAGCCCGAGGGCATGCTTTGGCGGATCATGCGTCAGGGTTCGCTGGCGAATTTCAGCCTGCCGGCGGGCTTGAGCGTATGGGCGTCGAAGGTGCGGATTTCGGTCACGCCGCCGATTTCCAGCGTCACCACCAGGCGGTCGCCGGCGACGCCGGTTGCGACGATGCGGGCGCCTTTCGGCAGCGTTGCCGTGGTGTCGGTGGTAACAGCGCTTCCCTCGGTGCGAAAAAGGCGATAGCCGATGGCGATGAGAACGGCCGCCACCGCCAGCGCCGTGGTAAGGCCCGCAATCAGCATCATCCGGCGCACCCGCGCGAACAACGCGGTCTGCTCTTGTGTCGGTTCGGGCGCAACTATTTCGGTCATGCAAGGCTCATCTTTGGAACAGGTCTCGTCTTCAATTAGCGGCCAGAAGTTGGAGGTCACCGTCGCCGGCGACGAGGGATCAATCCGGCTCGACCGCGTGCTCGCGGTGCGCCTTCAGGAGCTGTCGCGCTCGCGGCTGAAAGCGTTGATCCTCGCGGGCCGGGTCTCGATTAACAGCGTCACGATCAAAAGCGCCCCCATACGCGACCCCGCTTATCATGTCGCCGCCGGCGATACGATCACAATCGACATGCCGGAGGCGGTCGCCGCCGAGCCTCAGGCTGAGGATATCGCGCTCGATGTCGTCTATGAGGATGACGACATCATCGTCATCGACAAGCCCAAGGGCTTCGTGGTGCATCCCGCCGCCGGGCATGAAACCGGCACGCTGGTTAACGCGCTGATCGCCCATTGCGGCGCAAGCCTTTCGGGGATCGGCGGCGTCAAGCGCCCGGGCATTGTGCACCGGCTCGACAAGGACACCACCGGGCTGCTGGTGGCGGCGAAGAACGACCGGGCGCACAAATCGCTGACCGAGCAATTCGCCGACCACGGCCGCACCGGCGCGATGCGGCGCGGCTACATGGCATTCGTATGGGGCGTCCCGAACCGCCAGAGCGGCACCGTCGATGCGCCGATCGACCGGCATCCGCACGCCCGGGAGAAAATGGCGGTCCGTGACTCCGGCCGCGAGGCGGTCACCCATTGGGAAATCCAGGAATTCTTTAACGGGCGCGACGGCAAACCGGTGGCGGCGCTGCTCGCCTGCCACCTCGAGACCGGCCGCACCCATCAGATCCGCGTGCACCTCGCCAATATCGGCCATCCGCTGATGGGCGACAGCGTCTATGGCCCGCATTTCAAAACCAAGGCCAGCCATCTCGGTCCCCAAAGCCGGGAAGCACTCACCGGCCTTGGGCGCCAAGCGCTACATGCATACCTCCTGGCGCTGGAACACCCCCAAACCGGGGCGATTTTGGAGTGGATTTCAGATTTGCCTGATGATCTGAGCCGGCTGAGGAATTCGCTACGGGCGGCGCAATGACGCAGGGGTCCTTAAAAAGCACTGTTATACCAAAAGGTTATATCAGCCACACGGTGACGTGACCCTCGCGATCCTTCCAAAGGCCCGCGGTTTTGGTGTATGTTGCACCTGCGTTGAATGTCCAACGCGGAACATCGCAGCACGACCGGCTTTAACACAGCGGCCGTCTGCCGGGCCCGCCGCTATCGGGGGCCTGAACCACTGGAGGGCGCTAAATGGCCCGTACAGCTACCTTGCCGGTTCTCAACGGAGAATCCGGCCTTTCCCGATACCTCGCCGAGATCCGCAAATTTCCGATGCTGGAACCCCAGCAGGAATACATGTTCGCCAAACGCTGGCGCGAGCATGACGATCGCGACGCGGCACATCACCTTGTCACCAGCCATCTCCGGCTCGTGGCCAAGATCGCCATGGGCTATCGCGGCTACGGATTGCCGATCTCCGAGGTTGTCTCGGAAGGCAATGTCGGCCTGATGCAAGCGGTGAAGCGGTTCGAGCCCGACAAGGGCTTTCGGCTCGCCACCTACGCCATGTGGTGGATCAAGGCGTCAATACAAGAGTACATCCTGCGTTCGTGGTCGCTCGTAAAGATGGGCACTACCGCGAACCAGAAGAAGCTGTTCTTTAACCTGCGCAAGGCGAAGAGCAAGATCTCCGCGCTGGACGAGGGTGATCTGCACCCCGACCAGGTGAAGCTGATTGCCAAGCGCCTCGGCGTAACGGATCAGGACGTGATCGACATGAACCGCCGCCTCGGCGGCGATGCGTCGCTTAACGCGCCGATCCGCGACGATGGCGAGGCCGGCGAATGGCAGGACTGGCTGGTCGATACTTCGCCCAACCAGGAAGCCATCATGGCCGAGCATGAGGAGTTCGATCATCGCCGCCAGGCGCTGAACGGCGCCATCGGTGTGCTCAACCCCCGTGAACGCCGCATCTTCGAGGCGCGGCGTCTGGCGGAAGAGCCGATGACGCTGGAAGATCTCGCCGCCGAATTCGGCGTGTCGCGCGAGCGCGTGCGGCAGATCGAGGTCCGCGCCTTCGAAAAGGTGCAGTCGGCAGTGAAAGGCACGATTGCCCGGCAGGAACAGGCCGCGCTGGAAGCCGCGCATTAATTAGTCGCAGCACGCGCAGGCAGATCGAATAACTAGAGACAAAAGCCGGCGACAACGCCGGCTTTTTTTGTTGGGACGTCGCTTCCCCAACCGCTGCCGTCGGTCCCCGCTCCTAAAAATCCGGCTGCCTTGCCAGTGTCGCCAGCGCGCAGCCTTCGCAATAGCGCGCGTCCTTGTGGTCGATCCAGTTATGCGCATAGACCCGCGCGACCGGAATGCCGTAGCGCGCCCGCAGCAGGCGCACGAGGATTCGCCACGCCGCGATCTGCGCTTCGGTGGCGCCGCGTGTCACGTCGGGATAATTGCCGGCAAACTCCACGCCGATCGAATTGCCGCCGACCACCCGATGAAAGGTCGGGCCGTTGTCGATGTATTTGTTGTCGTTGCGGTTGGCGCCGTCGCCATGGGTCGGAACCAGATTTTCCGGCACCGCCCAGTACACCGTGCCGTCGGTTTCCACCCAGACCGTGACGCCGCGCCGCGTCGGGTTTTTGGCCTGCTCGTGGGCGCCACCGCGTGCCGAGCCTGCCGGCCCCTCGGTCTGGTGCACGATGATGTTGCGCCAGGAATGGGCCTTTGACACCTCGCCCCACGACGCCAGCCAGACCATCTTCAGGCCGGGAATCTCGGGCGTGCCCGACGCGCGCGCTAAAATGGCGAGGTCGGGCGTCTGC
>DASXJV010000015.1:0-17375 GCA_036497205.1 Bradyrhizobium sp. | reverse complement strand
ACGAGCCGCCCGGAACATGAGAGAAGCCATGTCCAAATCATTCCGTACCCTCGATGACGTCGACCCAAAGGGAAAGCGCGTGCTGCTGCGCGTCGATCTCAACGTGCCCATGGAGAACGGGCGGGTCAGCGACGCAACCCGGCTCGAGCGCGTCGCGCCGACCATCGGCGAAATCTCGGACAAGGGCGGCAAGGTGATCCTGCTGGCGCATTTCGGCCGGCCCAAGGGACGCGACGCCAAGGACTCGCTGAAACCCGTGGCTGCAGCGTTGGCCCAGGTGATCAAGAAGCCGGTTGCCTTCGCAGAGGATTGCGTCGGAGAAGTCGCTGAAAGGGCGGAGGCGGCGCTGAAGGAAGGCGACATCCTTTGTCTGGAAAATACCCGCTTCCACAAGGAAGAGGAAAAGAACGATCCGGCGTTCGTCGCGCAGCTGGCAAAACTCGGCGATATCTGGGTCAACGACGCCTTCTCGGCTGCGCACCGGGCGCACGCATCCACCGAGGGTCTCGGCCACATGCTGCCGGCCTATGCCGGGCGCACCATGCAGGCCGAACTCGACGCCCTCAGCAAGGCGCTGGAAGCGCCGACCAAGCCCGTGATCGCGATCATCGGCGGCGCCAAGGTCTCCACCAAGATCGATCTTCTGGAAAATCTCGTCAGAAAGGTCGATGCGCTGGTGATCGGCGGCGGCATGGCCAATACCTTCCTGCATGCGCAGGGCGTCGGCATCGGCAAGTCATTGGCGGAGAAAGACTTGGCGGCAACCGCGCTGCGGATTCTCGACAAGGCCGACGCCGCGAATTGCGCCATCATCCTCCCTGTGGATGCCGTGGTCGCATTTCACTTCGCGGCCCATGCGCCGTCCCATGCCTACGGTCTCGATGCGATCCCCCCCGACGGCATGATCCTCGACGTCGGCCCGCGGTCGGTCGAGCGAATTCGTGCCGCGATCGACGATGCCGCGACGCTGGTCTGGAACGGCCCGCTCGGGGCGTTCGAACTGCCGCCGTTCGACCGCGGCACCATGGTGGCGGCAAGGCACGCGGCCGAGCGGACCAGGGCGAAAAAGCTGATCTCGGTCGCCGGCGGCGGCGACACGGTGGCGGCGCTGAATCAGGCCGGCGTGGCCGGCGATTTCACCTATGTCTCGACCGCGGGCGGTGCGTTTCTTGAATGGATGGAAGGGAAACCGTTGCCCGGTGTCGAGGTTTTGAGAAGACATTAGATCAAGGCCGGATCGGGCATTGAGGCCCCAACGCGGAGAACAGGACACATGGCTCGCATCACGTTGCGTCAATTGCTCGACCACGCGGCGGAACACGATTACGGCGTGCCGGCCTTCAACATCAACAACATGGAGCAGGCGCTCGCCATCATGGAAGCCGCCTCCAGCCTCGATGCGCCGGTCATCATTCAAGCCTCGCGCGGCGCGCGCTCCTACGCCAACGACGTGATGCTGAAGCACATGATGGATGCGGTCACCGAAATCTATCCGCAAATACCGGTCTGCGTGCACCTCGATCACGGCAATGAACCCGCCACCTGCATGACCGCGATCCAGTCCGGCTTCACCTCGGTCATGATGGACGGCTCGTTGAAGACCGACGGCAAGACTCCGGGCGACTGGGACTACAATGTCGGGGTCACCAGAAAAGTCACCGACATGGCCCATCTCGGCGGCATTTCGGTGGAAGGCGAACTTGGGGTGCTGGGTTCGCTCGAGACCGGCATGGGCGACAAGGAGGACGGCCACGGTGCCGAGGGCAAGCTCTCCCACGACCAATTGCTCACCAATCCTGATGAGGCGGTCAAGTTCGTCAAGGAGACCAAGGTCGACGCGCTGGCTATTGCAATGGGCACGTCGCACGGCGCCTACAAATTCACCCGCAAGCCGGATGGCGATATTTTGGCCATGAACGTGATCGAGGAAATTCACCGCAAGCTGCCGAACATGCATCTGGTGATGCATGGTTCGTCGTCGGTGCCGCAGGACCTGCAGGACATCATCAACGCCAATGGCGGCAAGATGAAGCCGACCTGGGGCGTGCCCGTCTGCGAGATCCAGCGCGGCATAAAGAACGGCGTTCGCAAGATCAACATCGATACCGACAACCGCATGGCGATGACCGGACAGATAAGAAAGGTGCTGAACGACAATCCGGAAGAATTCGACCCCCGCAAATATCTCAAGCCCGCGATGGAGGCGATGGTCAAGCTATGCAAACAGCGGCTGCAGGAATTCAACACCGCCGGTCAGGCCAGCAAGATCAAGAAGGTGCTCACCACCGCCGAGATGGCGAAGCGTTACGTCAAGGGCGAGCTCGATCCGAAAGTCGCGTGACAGGCCACTCCCGAGGGAACCGCCAGCCACCCCGCGCCGCGCGCGTCTTCTTGGGAATTGCCTGAGAACGGTCTACATTGACTTGCAATATCCAGTGCTCAGGAGGAGGTAGCGATGAATCTCGCCGAACTCAACAAGGTCGCTCTGGCCCTGGTCGCGCGGGGCAAGGGCATACTCGCCGCGGACGAATCCTCAGGCACGATCAAGAAGCGCTTCGACGGCATCAACGTCGAAGCGACCGAGGAATCGCGCCGCGACTATCGCGAAATGCTGTTCCGCTCCAGCGAAGCGATGACCAAGTCCATTTCCGGTGTCATCCTCTATGATGAGACCATCTGGCAAAATGCCAAGGATGGCACGCCGCTGGTGAAGATCATCGAACAATCAGGGGCGATCCCCGGCATCAAGGTCGATGAGGGCACGCAAGCCTTGCCGAACTGCCCGGGTGAATTGGTCACCGCCGGGTTGGACAAGCTCGCCGAGCGTCTGAAGAAATATTACGATCGAGGCGCGCGGTTCGCCAAATGGCGCGCGGTGATCAATATCGACAAAGATAAAATTCCGAGCATGACCGCGATACACGTCAATGCCCACGCGCTCGGGCGTTACGCTGCATTATGCCAGGTCGCGGAGATTGTTCCGATCGTCGAACCGGAAGTCCTGATGGATGGCGATCATGACATCGATCGCTGTTATGAAGTGAGCCAGCGCGTTCTCAACAAGACCTTTCAGGAATTGCGGATTCAGCGCGTTGCATTGGAAGGCATGGTCTTGAAACCCAACATGGTAGTCCCGGGCAAGAAAAGTACGAAGCAAGCCTCCGTTGAAGAGATCGCGGAGAAAACCATTCGGCTATTGAAGAACTGCGTCCCCGCGGCGGTGCCCGGCATTGCCTTCCTCTCCGGTGGGCAGTCCGACGAGGACGCCACCGCGCATCTCGACGCCATGAACCGGATCGGCGGCCTGCCGTGGCGTCTCACCTTCTCCTACGGTCGCGCGCTGCAGGCGGCGCCGCTAAGGGCGTGGTCGGGCAAGGCCGAGAACGTAGCCGCGGGCCAGCGGGCATTTACCCACCGCGCGCGGATGAATTCGCTCGCGACTAAAGGCGAATGGAAGGCCGATCTGGAAAAGAAGGCGGCATAAATTTGGCCTCTAAACCCGTTCCGCCGCGCCCGGTGCCGCGCCTCTATCTCGCGACGCCGGTCGTGGACGATCCGTCGCCCCTGATGGCAAGCCTTCCTGGCCTGCTCGCCGGGGAGAATGTCGCGGCGGTGCTGGTGCGACTTAAGCCGACCGACCAGCGCACCATGATCTCGCGCGTCAAGGCGTTGGCGCCTGCGATCCAGGACAGCGGTGCTGCGCTTTTGCTCGATGGTCATGTCGAACTGGTCGCCCGCGCCGGCGCCGATGGCGCGCACCTGACCGGCATCGAAGCCATGGAGGAAGCGCTGCCGACGCTGAGACCCGACCGCATCGCCGGGGTCGGCGGACTGGCAACGCGACACGATTCGATGGCCGCGGGCGAAGCCGGCGCTGATTATGTGCTGTTCGGCGAGCCCGATGCGAAGGGGCAGCGGCCTTCGATTGAGGCGATCAGTGAGCGCCTGCAATGGTGGGCCGAACTGTTCGAGCCTCCATGTATCGGCTTTGCGGCGTCGCGCGAGGAAGCTTACGAATTTGCGGCAGCCGGCGCGGATTTCGTGCTGGTCGGCGATTTTATCTGGGCCGATCCGCGCGGCGCGGCGGCAGCGCTGATGGACGCGGAGCAGACCCTCAGGCAAGCGTACGCCGCAATACCCGGAAAAGCCAAAGCCGAACAGGAATAGCGCCGGAAATGAAGCTCCTGCGTCCCATATCGATCCTCGTGAGCTGTCTGTTGTTGGCGGCAGGCGCGGCGGCGCAAATATCGTTGACGCCTCCCGGCGCCGAAGCGCCGCCGGCGGCTAGCAAACCAGCCGCAAAGCCCAAAGCAAAACCACCCGAGGTAGCCAAAAAGCCCGCAGCTGCTGCCGCGACGCCAAAACCTGCGACAACTCCGGCTGCGCCGACCGCAACGGTCACTCCCGCCCCTGCGCCTGACGACCCCAACGTGGATCTGGTGTTCGGAGCCTATCAGCGCGGTCAATACAAAACCGCGTTCGATCTTGCGACCAAGCGCGCGCAGGACAGCGGCGATCCGAAGGCGATGACGATGCTTGGCGAACTCTATGCCAATGCGATGGGTGTCAAGCGCGACTACGCCAAGGCCGCCGACTGGTACAAGCGCGCCGCTGATGGCGGCGACCGCGAGGCCATGTTCGCATTGGCGATGCTCCGCCTCGCTGGGCGCGGCGGCCCCGTCAACCACGAGGAAGCCGCGAAGTTGCTGGCGTCCTCGGCCAAGCTCGGCAACCCGAAGGCGGCGTATAATCTCGCGCTGCTCTATCTCGACGGACAGACGCTGCCGCAGGACGTCACACGCGCTGCGGAACTGTTTCGCGTCGCCGCCGACGCCGGCAATCCGGAAGCGCAATACGCGCTCGCGACCTTCTACAAGGAGGGCACCGGCGTCGAAAAGGACGTCGGCAAGGCGGTGCGGCTGCTGCAAGCGGCGTCGCTGGCCGATAATGTCGACGCCGAGGTCGAATACGCCATAGCCCTTTATAACGGCACCGGCACGCCGAAGAACGAAGCCGCCGCGGTAGCACTGTTGCGCAAGGCCGCCAAACAAAACAGTCCGATCGCCCAAAACCGCCTCGCACGCGTGCTGGTGAGCGGACAGGGGGCGCCGATGGACAAGATCGAGGGCCTGAAATGGCATATTGTCGCCAAAACCGCCGGCAAGGGCGACCCCATGCTCGACGAGGCGCTCGCGGCTTTAAGTCCAGAGGATCGCGCCAAGGCCGGGGCGGCCGCACGCAAATGGCTCGGCACCAAATGACTGCCTTGACGCCACCACAACCGCAGGGCACCCACTGCTGTCTCACCTCTCCCCGACGGGGAGAGGCCGGCGCTGACGAGGACGCGAAGCGTCGACAGCGTCGGGTGAGGGGGTCCCGCACCTCACTGAATCCGTAACCCCTCACCCCAGCCCTCTCCCTATGGGAGAGGGAGCGCGCCTTCACCGTCGAAACATCAACGACAAGCCGAGATCATGCTGCATTCAGCCCTTATCAACGTCATGGTCAAAGCCGCGCGCCGCGCCGGCCGCAGTCTCAAGCGCGACCTCGGCGAGGTCGAAAACCTCCAGGTGTCGCTGAAGGGGCCCGCCAATTTCGTCACCATGGCCGACAGGCGTGCCGAGGAGATGCTGCACACCGACCTCACCAAGGCGCGGCCGGGTTATGGCTTTATTGGCGAGGAAGGCGGCACCCGCCAAGGCGACGACAAGAGCCACACCTGGATCGTCGATCCGCTCGACGGCACCACGAACTTCCTGCACGGCATCCCGCAATTCGCGATTTCGATCGGCCTGCAACGCGAGGGCACCATGATCGCCGGCGTGATCTACAATCCGGCCAATGACGAACTCTATATCGCCGAGCGCGGCAAGGGCGCCTTCCTCAACGATCAGCGGCTGCGCGTCGCCGGCCGGCGCAAGCTCAACGAATGCGTGATCGCCTGCGGCCTGCCGCATATAGGCCGCGGCGACCTCGCACTGTCGCGCGCCGAATTGACCGAAATTCAGGCCAGGGTGGCGGGTCTGCGCCGGTTCGGCGCGGCCTCGCTCGATATGGCTTTCGTCGCGTCGGGCCGCCTCGACGGCTATTGGGAACGCGACCTGCAGCCATGGGACATGGCGGCCGGACAGATCATCGTGCGCGAAGCCGGCGGCACCGTCAGCAGCATTGGGGGCGAAGACGACCCGCTCAAGACCGGCAATGTGATCTGCGGCAATGAATTCGTTCATGCCGAGCTGGTGAAGATCCTGAAGCCTCTGGGGAAGTAGGTTTCGTTGATTAAACGAAAACCGTCATGCGCGGGCTTGACCGGCGCATCCATCAATCTTCACGACAAGCAGTTTTCAGAATGATGGATTGCCGGGTCAAGCCCGGCACATTCGCAAAATACACTCCGTTCTGAGCCCGGTTTCACGACGAAGTTCCCTATTCCCGCCCCAAACGAGCCGCAACTGGCCTTTCCCGGCACGGCTGTGCCATATTGGAGCCCGGAACTGACTCCTCGCAACGGATCACATCGGCAATGCCCTCAGGCCCCTCTTCCCGCTCCGCGATGGAGATCGAACTGAGCAAACTGTCCTCCCCACGGATCTTCCTGGTACGGATGCTCGTATTCCTGGTTCTCTGCGGGTTGGTGACGGTGGTGCTCTACAAGCAGATCATCGTCGCGTTCTTCGCCAATCCCGGTCTCAACGCGCTGATCGGCGCGGTGCTCTTGATCGGCACCATCCTGTCGTTTCGCCAGGTGATCCGGCTCTATCCGGAAGTCGCCTGGGTCAACAACTTCCGCATCGCCGATCCCGGCCTCGCGATCGAGCGGCGCCCCACGCTGCTGGCGCCGATGGCGGCGATCCTCGGCGGCGAGCGGACCGGCCGGATGTCGATCTCGCAGCAGACCATGCGGCATTTGCTGGATTCCATTGCAACCCGGCTCGATGAGGCCCGCGACATTTCCCGCTATATGACGGGCCTCTTGGTCTTCCTCGGACTGCTCGGCACTTTCTGGGGCCTGATCGAAACCGTCGGCTCGGTCGGCAAGGTGATCGATGGCCTCAAGGTCGGCGGCGACGCCAGCGCATTGTTCGATACGCTTAAGGAAGGCTTGGCCGCACCGCTCGGCGGCATGGGCATTTCGTTTTCGTCGTCGCTGTTCGGTCTCGCCGGTTCGTTGATTCTCGGCTTTCTCGATTTGCAATCGAGCCAGGCGCAGAACCGGTTCTACACCGACCTAGAAGACTGGCTCGCCTCCACGGTGCGCGAATATTCCGGAGAGACGGCCCCCGGCACCAGCGGCGACCTGCAGAATGCCATTGAGCGATTGCGCTCGACCATGCAGGAAGGCGGCGACAACCGCGGCACCACCGCGGCGATGGCCAACCTCGCCGAAGCCATTCAGGGTCTGGTCGCGCATATGCGGACCGAGCAGCAGATGATCCGCGAATGGGCCGACGGCCAGGGCGAGCAGAACCGCGAGATCAAGAAATTGCTCGAGCGGATCGCACGCCAGCCGGAGAAGAATTAGGGATACTAGTCAGCGGAGACTTTCAATGGCCCTTGCCCGTGCACGCCGCAACGAATCGGGGTTCAACTACTGGCCAGGCTTCGTCGACGCGCTGTCGACACTGGTGCTCTCGATCGTGTTCCTGTTGTCGGTGTTTCTGGTGGTGCAGTTCTTCCTGTCGCAGGAGGTCACCGGCAAGGACAAGGCGCTGGAACAGCTCAACGCCAAGATCGCGCAATTGAACGATCTGTTGTCGCTGGAAAAGCTCGGCAAGCTCAATCTCGACGACCAGCTCTCGCAGATGCGGGCCGGATTGGCCTCGGCAGAGGCCGAGCGCGATCGCGTCAAGGGCCTCTATGAAGGCCTCGCCGGCGCCGGCAACGACGCCGCCGGCCGGGCCATCGAACTCAACAAGGCGCTGGATTCCGAAAAGCAGGTATCCTCGCGCGCGCTGGCACAGATCGAGGTGCTGAACCAGCAGATCAGCGCGTTGCGCCGCCAGCTTGCGGCGCTCGAAGAGGCGCTCGACGCCTCGGAGAAACGCGACAAGGAATCGCAAGGCAGGATCGCCGATCTCGGACAGCGCCTGAACGTCGCGCTGGCGCAGCGGGTGCAGGAATTATCGCGCTACCGTTCGGAATTCTTCGGACGGCTGCGCGCCATTCTCGGCAATCGGCCGGACATAAGGATCGTCGGCGACCGCTTCGTATTCCAGTCGGAAGTATTCTTCGACACAGGCCAGGCGGTATTGCTGCCCGAAGGCCGCGCCGAGCTCGACAAGCTCGCGACCGCGCTGATCGATCTCGACAAGCAGATACCGGCCGAAATCGCCTGGGTGCTGCGGGTCGATGGCCATACCGACGTACGGCCGATCTCGAACAGCCCGGTGTTCAAGTCGAACTGGGAATTGTCGTCGGCGCGCGCGATCTCGGTGGTGCAATATCTGATCTCGCTCGGCGTGCCCGCGCAACGGCTGGTCGCGGCCGGGTTTGCGGAATTCCAGCCGCTCGACACCGCCGCCACCGAAGAGGCCTACAAGCGCAATCGCCGCATCGAGCTGAAGCTCACGGAACGCTGAGTGGCCGTAGCGTTTCACCTGCGCCCGTATCGGGCTGAGGACGAAGCCGCGGCCATCGCGTTGTGGCAGCAAACCTGGCAGCATGCCTATCCGAAAATCGATTTTACCGCGCGCGTGACATGGTGGCGCGAGCGCTGGCGTGGCGAGCTGGTGCCGAATGCGGCGATCATTGTGGCGGAACAGGCGGGCGCCCTGGTTGGGTTCGTGACCATCGACTCCACCGGCTATCTCGATCAGCTGGTGGTCGCTCCCGACCACTGGGGTTCGGAGCTCGCGAACAGGCTGGTGGATGAAGCGAAGCTCTTATCGCCTGACCGCGTCACGCTCCTGGTCAACGCCGACAACATCAGAGCCATGCGCTTTTACGAACGCAACGGTTTTGCGCATGCCGGCGAAGACGTCAATCCGACATCGGGACGGCCGGTGTTGCGGATGGAGTGGAAGAGGTAAGTAGTTATCGGCGCATCCTCGCATTCCGCCGTCATACTCCGCGAAGCGGAGGACCAGTACGCCGCAGCCATTGCCAGTCTATCGCTCCGGAATACTGGATCACCCGCTTTTCACGGGTGATGAAGTTTGTCGCTAATAATCCTTCAGCAGCCGCTCGATGTAATCGAGTTCGATCTGCGGACGCTGCGGATCGGCAAGGCGGCGACGGAGTTCTTCCAGAATCCGGCGCACCCGCTGCACATCGATTTCGCCGGGAATCTTCACCGTCAGATCGTCACCGAATTCGCGTCCGTGCAGCGGCCGCCCGAGCGGATCGTTACCATTGTGCCCGCTTTGCTGCCGGCCAGCGCGATTACCCGGGCCATCGCCTTGTCCCTCGCCATCGCCCTGCTGCATCCCTTCAGCGAGGCTCTGGGCGCCCTTGCGCAGCGCTTCCAGAGCGCGGCCTTGCGAATCCACGGCGCCGTCGGCGTTGCCCTCCCCTAACCTGCCGCTGGCGTCGCCCATCGCGGAATCGGCTTCGCCGAGGCCATCCTCGCCGTCGCCCTGGTCCCCTTGCTGGCCCTGTTGGCCCTGTTGACCCTGTTGGCCTTGCTCGCCGCGCTGACCCTTCTCGCCGCGCTGGCCCTGTCCCATGCCGCGCTTGGCAAGCTCTTGCTGTAATTTCTTGAGCCGGTCGCGCAGGCCCTGCTGATCCTGCTGCAGATCGCCCATGCTTTGATCGCCCTGCTTGCCGTGCATGCGATCGCGCCGCGAATCCTGGCCCTGCTTGAAGGTCTTGTCGCGCAACTGCTGTTGCTTGCGGATCATGTCGCCAAGTTCGTTCAGCGCCTGCTCCATGTCGCTGTCACCGGACTGGCCGGGCTGCGCCATTTGCAGGTTTTCCAGCATCTGCTGCAGCTGCTCGAGCAATTGCTTGGCGGCGTCCTTGTCGCCGGATCGTGAAAGGCGCTCCATGCGCTCGATCATGTTGTTGAGGTCCTGCTGGCGCATCACCCGGGTGTTGGGGTCGAGCGGCCGCGCCAGTTGCTGCGGATTATTGCGCAACTGTTCGGCAAGCTGGCGCATGAAATTATCCAGCGCCGCGCGCAGGTTCTCGGTGAGCTTTTTGATCTCTTCGTCGCTGGCGCCGCGTTCCAGCGCCTGCTTGAGCGCCTCCTGCGCGGCGCGCAACGCCTTGTCCACATCGGTGATGTTGCCGTCCTCGATGGTGACCGCGAGCGCCCACAGGCTGGCGACCACCTCGCGCATGGCGTCGTCGGTGCGGGCGGACTCGAGCTGCCGCGCGACGCTGTAGAGGCCGAGATACTGGCCGGCTTCGGGCGTGAACAATTCCGGCGCGATCATCAGCGCGTCGAGCGCCGCATAGACCTGCCAGTTCTGATTGGCGTCGAGCGCCAGGATGCGGCGCTGCTCGATCAGCGCCCGCGCCAGGGGTTTGGTGAACAGCCGCTCCGGAAGCCGCATGTTGAACGGCTCGCTGCGGCCCTCATTGCCCGCCTCGTCCTTCGCCGTCAGGGTCAAGGTCACGTCGGCGCCGGCATAGGGGTCCTCGCTGAGATCCTTGACGGTCTGGCCGACCCCGTTGCGGGTCCGCGCGTTCGGAAGCACCAGCGGAAATTGCGGCGGATTGAATAACGGCCGCGGCTCGCTCGAATCTTTCCCGGTCGCACCTTTCGGCGCATCACCGGGGCGGACTGCAAAATGCGCCTGTGCTTCGGTGACGCCGTAGTCATCCTCGATCTTGTAGGACATCTGCAGCGAGCCGCGGGCCTGACGTTCCGGATCTTTCGCAAGCGAGATGGTCGGAGCGCGGTCTGGGATGGCGCCGAACCTCCATTGCGGCTGGCCGGAGGGCGCGCGGACATGCGCCGTGCCGTCGCCGGCGATGGTGAAATGCCGTTCGTTGGTGCCCTTGGGCGCCTGCTCGGTCGGTACGGCTTCGGTCACGCCGCCACCAGCGACCACATCGAGAGTGCCGCCGCTTGAGCGCACAATCAGCGTGCTGCCCGCAGGAACCGGCAATGGTCCCGCGGCGGGTGTGGCGGCTTCCTTGTTCGCCGCCGACAGAATGACCGGTGGCTTGCCGGTATAGAGCGGCGGTGTCACCCAGGCATCGACCCTGATATTGACCGGCGACAGCACGCCGTTCCAGTCGAACGCCGCCTCGGTGCGCAGCGTGCGCTCGTCACCCGCGGCAACATAGGCCGCAACCATCATCACCGCGATCAGTGCGCGCAACGCCCAGGGATCGTGGATTGCAAGCCGCGGCGACGGCAGGCCGGCGCGGATACGCTTGATCGATGCCAAGGTGCGTTCGCGCTGCGCCTGCCACAACGCCTGCGCGACCGGATCCTGCGTAACCAGCGTATCCGTGAGCGCCGTCGCCGGGCGATGGCGGATGCCGCTGCCGCGATCGAGCCGGCTGAGCGCCTCTTCGCGGCTCGGCCAGCTAAACCGGACCAACGGAAACAGCGCCCACAGCGCCGATAGCACGAACAGACCGAGGCCCGCGGCGCGCGCAACAAACGGCAGCGCCAGCCACAGTCCAACCCAGGACACCACCAGAAACAGCCCGATGATGGTCAATAGCCTGGCTAGATGCGGCCAGCTTCGCTCCCACGCGATCGCATATTTCGATCGCTGCAGGGCCTGCGTCAGCTTAAGCCGCGAAAGCGCGTCAGCGTCGCGTGCTGGCTCTGGTGGGTCGGGGGTGGCGCCGCTCAATAAACTCTCCAGGCTGTTCTAACCAGCACTCTAGCACAACCATGGCAACGAGGCACCCGTTCCGGGAGGGTAACCCCCACCTGGAAATACGCATAACACGAAGGCGTGACTGCGCAGTCGTGACCTCGTAACGTCGGCCGCCTAATCATCAGAAAAAACCTGAGGGAAATGCCATGGACAAGAAAACGCACGACAAGGGGCTGGAAATTCGCAAAGCGGTGTTGGGCGAGGCGTATGTCTCCAACGCACTCAAGAACGCCGACGATTTCAACAAGCCGTTTCAGGAACTGGTCACCGAGTACTGCTGGGGCGCAGTGTGGGGCCGCGAGGAGCTGCCGCGCAAGACCCGCAGCATGCTCAATCTTGCCATGATTTCGATTCTCAACCGGCCGCATGAATTGCGGGTGCATATTAAGGGCGCACTGGTCAACGGTGTGACCAAGGACGAGATTCGCGAAATCTTCATGCAGGTGGCGATCTATGCCGGTGTGCCCGCGGGCGTCGACAGCTTTCGCATCGCGCGCGAAGTATTCGCCGAACTGGACAAGGGCTGAGGCGCATCATCATGGACATCGGATTCATCGGCTTGGGGAAGATGGGCTTTCCCATGGCCCGCCGCCTGATCGAGGCCAAACATCAGCTTGTGGTGTTCGACCAACGCAAGGAGGCCGTAGACGGGCTGGTTGCGCTGGGCGCGCAGACCGCATCGTCGCCGAAGGACGTCGCCGACCGCGCCGAGACTGTGCTCGCGAGCCTGCCGTCGCTGCAGGCTTCGCTCGAGGTTGCGACCGGCGCGAACGGCGTCATCGAAGGCAAGCGCGTCAAGCGCTTCGTCGATCTCTCCACCGTCGGCTCGCACATGGCGGTACGCATTCACGATCTGTTGACGAAACGCAATATCGTGCAGCTCGACAGTCCGGTGAGCGGAGGCGTCGGCGGCGCCGAAAAGGGAACGCTCGCCGTCATGGTCTCGGGCTCCCGCACCGATTTCGAGGCGGTGAAGTCAGCGCTCGACGTGATCGGCAAGGCGTTCTTCATCGGCGAGAAACCCGGCTCGGCGCAGACCATGAAGCTCGCCAACAATCTACTGTCGGCCACCGCCATCGTCGCCACTTCCGAAGCCGTCGTGATGGGCGTCAAATCGGGCCTCGATCCCGACGTCATGATCGACGTGATCAATGCGGGCTCGGGCATGAACACCGCGAGCCGCGACAAGTTTCCCCGCTCGATCCTGCCGCGCACATTCGATTTCGGCTTCGCCACCGGACTGATGGTGAAGGACGTGCGGCTCTGCCTCGAAGAGGCCAAGGCGCTGGGGCTATCGATGGAAGTTGCAGAAGCGGTCGGCCGGCTATGGGAAGTGGTGATCCGCGAAATGGGGCCCGAGTCGGATTTCACTTCGGCGATCAAGCCGATCGAGAAAGCGGCGGGCGTGGTGGTGGGAGGAAACGGCGCTCACGCCGCCAAATAAAAGTCCTGCCCAGGATGCTGCGGGGCGCGCTTTACCCGTCCCCGTGGAAAAGTGACTCGTCGCCCTGGACGCCTCGCAGCAGCTAGCGTGGTGGGCATGTTTCAAATAATATTTGGCGTGCTCTCCTGGGGAGGGACTTGCATGAGGCGGCGCGCATTCCTCAAGGTGATCGGCGGCGTGACGGCCTTTTGCTCTTGGGCGCCCGCCGTGTCTGCGGAGCAGACAAGGGTGACAACTATTGGCGTTCTGGTGCGTGGCGCTCCCGGTTGGCAACAATTCTGGCAGTTTTTTTGTGAGGCGCTACGCGAGCTCGGTTACATCGAGGGGAAAAACGTTCGGTTCGAGTTGCGATCGGACCAAGGAGAGATAAGCCGCCTTCCGGAGTTGGCAGCGGAGCTGGTGCGGCTCAAAGTCGACATGATCGTGCCATGGTTCACGCCGGCCGCAATTGCCGCCAAACAGGCGACTCGCGATATTCCAATCATCTGCGCGATCTGCGGAGATCTGGTCGGAACCGGGTTGGTCGAGAGCCTCGCCCGGCCGGGCGGAAATGTCACCGGCAACTCCAGCCTGAACGCGGAGCTGTCCGCTAAATTCGTCGAACTGATCCGCGAGATGGTGCCGTCGGCGCACCGGGTAGCGGTGCTAGCGAATGCCCCCGATCCCTTCTCGAAAGTGTTTGTCAAGCAGATCGAGCTCGCCGGCGAAGCCACCGGAACGGCGATCGATCCGATCATGATCCACAGCGCCGAGGAACTCGACGCCGCCTTTCCGTCGCTGGAGAGATCACGGCCCGATGCCGTGATCGTGCAGCCCAGCCTGCCGACCAAACGGGCGGCGGAGCTGGCGCTCAGCTACCGAATACCTGCCATTTGCGGGTGGCGAGAGTTCGTCCACGATGGCGGGCTGATGGCCTATTTTGCTGAGGAAACCGACATTTACCGCCGGACCGCTGTTTTTGTAGACAAGATCCTGCAGGGCGCCAAGCCGGCAGATCTTCCGGTCGAGCAGCCGACCAAGTTTGAGCTGGTCCTAAACCTCAAGACCGCGAAGGTGATCGGGTTGACCATCCCGGCGGCATTCCTCGCCCGCGCTGACGCGGTGATCGAATAAAGCTGATCGAATGAAGATGTGTTTGCTGCGGAGCTGGAGTCTGGAGCGGCATTTCTTGTAATCGGCTGGCGGGAGCTACAGCCACCCGGGCGCTTCTATCATGAGATCATTTCTACTCGACCATCTCTAAGCCGATAGATGCCACCAACGACCTTGAGCTTCCGCTGTTCGACAGCGGAACTCAGGATGGGAGCTGCGGATTTGAGCTTCGCGACATTGTCGATCACGTTTTGCCGAATCGCATTGTCGAGAGCATCGCCAGGTTTTCCCGAAGCAGCTTTCACGGCCGGGGTGAGGCTGGTAACCAGAGAGGGCAGATGGCCGGGCAGCGTGGTGTTATCCTTGAGCGATTTGATGGTTGCGTCGATCGCGCCGCAGGCGTCATGGCCAAGCACCATGATGAGGGGCGTGCCGAGCATGGCTACTGCGTATTCCATGCTGGCAATCGTATCGCTATTGGCGAAGTTACCAGCCAGGCGGCAAACGAACAGGTCGCCTCTGCCACTATCGAAGGCATATTCGGGCGCGATGCGCGAGTCGGCGCAACTCAGGATGCCGGCATAAGGATTCTGGCCCCCAACCAGTGTTTCACGTTCACGCTTAAAGTCGTGACGCCTGGAATCTCCCTCGACATACCGTTTGTTGCCTTTCATCAACAGCTCCAATGAAGCATCGGGAGACACGACATTTTGCGGCTTTGGCGGCGTCTTAATCTCCTTTGCACTGGAGGTGCCTGCCAAAGCGAGCCCGGCCGTCGCTGCGCCTAAAAATCGTAGCAGGCCACGTCGTGAGGGCCGAGCCCGATGAGCTGGATTTTCAAGACGACATATCTCGCACATCGAAGGTCTCCGTCCGTGTCGTCGGTCAATGACCGGGTTTCGCCGCGTCCAGGTGTGGATGCTCCGCTGTCGACGTTTTCCCGCATCCGCTGAAATACGAATTAAAGCAGCGGAACCAGAAAGATTCCGCGGAACAATACCGCGATCATCCCGCTGAACAGAGTGGTACCAACGCCGCGCCGGGTTGTTTCTTTTATCTTACAAGCGAACCACGGAGTTGTCAGGGCTCGCATTGGCAGAGCTGATCGGAGGATCGGGATGCGCCTAGCTTCTGGCACTTTTGCGATGGCCCGAATGTCTGCTTGCAAAGACAAGATCGGTCATCCGATCGAAGTTGCCGAACGGCGGTTCGTGCTCGCGCTGACGTTGAACCTGATCAGCGAACCTGATCAGCGCCTGAGTCGGCTAGCCCCATTTGTCATTCGCCGGACGGCTCCAGGCTGCACGAAGGGGTGGATTATGCGGCACTGCCGCGTACCGCTCATCGCGGCGACCCACGCGATCTCGTGGCCAGTAGGGCCGACGCGATCGGCGAAGTAAGTAACCCTCACAGCCACGGCGCTGACTTGTCCATCGCGATCAGGGCATCGACGTCGACGCGGGGCCGCACCACCGCGTATTGATCACCCTTGACCAGCACTTCCGGCACCAGAGCGCGGGTGTTGTAGGTACTGGACTGCACCGCGCCGTAGGCGCCGGCGGTCATGATCGCCAGCAAGTCACCGGATTTGGGCTCGGGCATGGTCCGTCCAAGCGCGAGGTAATCCCCGCTTTCGCAAACCGGTCCGACCACGTCGGCGACGATCGCACGCGCGCCGTCCGCAGCCGCAACAATCGGCAGGATGTCGTGGTGCGCCTCGTACAGTGTGGGGCGGATCAGGTCGTTCATCGCCGCGTCGATTATGACAAAATTCTTGGCATCGCCATGCTTCACATGGATCACGCGCGTGACCAGGATGCCGGCGTTGCCGACGATCATCCGCCCCGGCTCGAACATCAGCGTGCAACCGAGATTGTGCGTCACCCGCTTGACCATCGCGGCATAAGCCGCTGGCGCCGGCGGCGCTTCCCGGTCCATGTAATAGGGAATGCCGAGCCCGCCGCCGAAATCAACATGCGAGATGGCATGGCCATCGGCGCGCAGTGTCTGCACGAATTCGGCCAGAAGCCTGAAGGCTGCTTCCAGCGGCACGAGATCGGTGATCTGGCTGCCGATATGCATGTCGACGCCAGTGACGCGGATGCCCGGCAGCTTTGCCGCGCCGGCGTAGACCGCACGGGCGCGGGCGAGCGGAACGCCGAACTTGTTTTCGGACTTGCCGGTCGAGATTTTCGCGTGCGAGCCGGAATCGACATCGGGATTGACCCGAACCGAGATCCGCGCAGTCCGGCCGGTCTCGCTTGCCAACCGCGAGAGCAATTCGAGTTCGGCCTCGGATTCGATGTTGATGCAGAGAATATCGGCGGCCAGCGCCGCACGCAGCTCGGCTTCGGTCTTGCCGATGCCTGAGAACAAGATTTTCTCAGGCGGAATGCCGGCGGCCAGCGCACGCTTCAACTCGCCGCCCGAAACCACGTCCGCTCCGGCGCCGAGCTTCGCCAGCGTGCGCAGCACCGACTGATTGGAGTTGGCCTTCATGGCGTAACACACCAGCGCCTTTTCGCCGGCGAAGGCGTCGCTGAACACCCGGTAATGGCGCTCCAAGGTCGCGGTCGAATAGCAATAGAACGGCGTGCCGACCGCGTCCGCCAGCTCGATAAGATTCACCGCCTCGGCGTGCAGCACGCCGTTGCGATAGTCAAAGTGATTCATGGCAGGCTCAGTTATCCAGGAGCGGATCGAGAATGAACGCTTTCTTGCTGCCTTTGGTGGCGGCGGGCGGCGCATCGGCTCCGTAGGTCGGATTGAACACGCTTGGCTTACTCGCCTGTTCGGCGCCGGTATCGGTCGGCGCCGCGGCGGCCGGCTGCGCCGATGAGGTCGGCGGCAGGTCGAGCGGACCCTTGCGTCCACAGCCTCCGAGCGCGAGCACGGCCGCGCTTAAAAGGATGATGGCCCATTCCGATGATGTTGGGCTGTAGTTGCGATTCACGACAAAATCCCCAATGCGGCGGCACCATACAAAGATTGCCCTGATCTGGCGAGACCTGGACCATCATGAAATTGCAGCGAAATTCGCGGCTCAGCCCAATTTT
>DASXJV010000014.1:0-2548 GCA_036497205.1 Bradyrhizobium sp. | reverse complement strand
TGTCGGCGAGGACCAGAAGCAGCATCTGGAGCTGTCGCGCGACATCGCGCAGAAATTCAACAACGACTTCGGCGATTCGATCCGAGGTCACGGCATCAACGACGGAATGTTCTTCCCGCTGCCGGAGCCGCTGATCACCGGGCCGGCGACGCGGGTGATGAGCCTGCGCGACGGCACCAAGAAGATGTCGAAGTCCGATGCGTCGGACAATTCGCGCATCAACCTGACCGACGATTCCGACACCATCGCGCAGAAGATCCGCAAGGCGAAGACCGACCCGGAGCCGTTGCCGACGGAGGAGAAGGGGCTCGAGAAACGTCCCGAAGCCGACAATCTGGTCGGTATCTTTGCCGCGCTCGCTGCGCGCGGCAAGGACGACGTGCTGCGCGAGTTCGGCGGCGGGCAGTTCTCCAGCTTCAAGAACGCGCTGGTCGAGCTCTGCGTCACCAAACTCTCGCCGATCGCCGCCGAGATGCGGCGCTTGACCGCGGACCCCGGCCATATCGACGCGATCCTGATCGAGGGCGCCGACCGCGCGCGTGCGATCGCCGCCGAGACCATGCAGGCGGCCAAGGACATCGTCGGCTTCGTCCGCTAGCGGTAACTTGCACCGAATGAAGCGAAGGACTCTCGGGTTGGCGCGCTAGGAGCCTGTCCGAGTAGTCGCTGTTCAATTGTGCGCGAGTCTGATTCATAGTTCGACCATGAGCAAGCATTTTCGCCCGTGGAAGATTGATCAGCCGCAGCTTTTGCCGCCGAGCGTGCAGGATTTTGTGCCGCGGGAGCACCTGTCGCGGTTCATTGTGGAGTTGGTGCGGGAGAGCCTCGATCTCGGCGGGATAATCGGCAGCTATACGAGCGCGCTTGGCCAGCCGCCGTTCGACCCTCGGCTGATGGTGGCGCTGCTGCTCAACGGCTATGCGAGCGGCATCTACTCCTCGCGACGGATCGCCAGGGCGTGCGTGGAGCGCGCCGACTTCATGATGATCTCAGCCCTCGATGCGCCGGATTTCCGCACCATCTGCGAGTTCCGCAAGCGGCACCTCAACCAACTGGCCGGGCTGTTCGTGCAGGTCTTGAAGCTGGCCGAGAAGGCCGGGCTGGTGCGGCTCGGGCATGTCGCGCTCGACGGCACGAAGGTCAAGGCGAATGCGTCCAAACACAAGGCGATGAGCTATGGGCACATGAAGAAGCGCCAAGCCGAGTTGCAAGCCGAGGTCGATCGCTGGCTGGCCGCCGCGGAGGCCGCGGATGCCGAAGAGGACGGGCTGTACGGTAACAAACGCGGCGACGAACTGCCCGACTGGGTCGCCGACAAGGAGAAGCGGATCGCAAGGATTGCGGAGGCCAAGGCTGAGCTTGAGGCCGAGGCGAAGGCTGCGGCCGACGAGGAGCGCCGGATCGAGGCGGAGAAGCAGAAGCGCCGCGAGGCCGAGGACCGTAAGAAGACCGGCAAGCCCGCCGCACCGCCGTCGGACGAGCCTGCCCCGAAGGCACAGCGCAACTTCACTGATCCCGAAAGCCGCATTCTCAAAACCAAGGATGGCTTCATCCAAGGTTATAACGCGCAGGCAGCCGTCGATGGCAAAGCGCAGATCATCGTTGCCCACGCTCTGACGCCGAGCACCAGCGACCATGGCCAGTTGGTGCCGCTGATCGATGGTATCCAAGCCAATCTCGGGCGCAAACCGCAACAAGCTTCCGCCGATAGCGGCTATTTGAGCGAGGCCAACCTCGCAAGCCTGGAGCTGCGCGGGATTGACGGCTACATCGCTATCGGACGCGCCAAGCACCCGACCGCCGACAACGGCAAGCTCGGCGGACCCTTGACGCAAGCGATGAGAAAAAAGATCGCCGACGGCGGCTACGAAACACCGTACCGACTAAGAAAGCAGATCGTGGAGGCGGTGTTCGGACAGATCAAGCAGGCACGCGGCTTCCGCCAGTTCCTGCTACGGGGCTTGGCAAACGTAACCGCCGAATGGGCAATGATCTGCACCGCCCACAACCTCGTGAAGCTCGCAAAAGCTGCATGAGGCGCCTATCGTAATCAAATCCGCCCGATCCAAACCCTAATTGGACAGGCTCCTAGTGGTCCGATTCCAACATTCGCATCCCATTGCAGCGGGCACTTTTGCGAATGTTGGAATCAATGGACCACTAGCAAAACCCTGATTCTAGTGGAGCTTTGGATTTGACGTTCGCTTTGCGAGATAGTGGTCTGTTGGGTAGCGAACGTCAAATCCGCTCCACTAGCAACACAGGAGGACCTCCGATGATCGGATTGTTCTTTGAAGTCCAGACTCGGCCGGGACATCGCGAGCAATATCTCGATCTCGCCGCATCGCTGCGGCCCGCGCTCGACGCCATGGGCGGCTGCGTCTTCATCGACCGCTTCCAGAGTCTATCGCGCGACAATCTCGTGCTGTCCTACCAGATCTGGCAGGATGAGGCCGCGCTGACGGCGTGGCGGGTTCACGCCAGGCATCACAAGGTGCAGGAGATCGGGCGAGAGGCGGTATTTTCAGACTATCGCATCCGCATCGCC
>DASXJV010000013.1:0-4319 GCA_036497205.1 Bradyrhizobium sp. | reverse complement strand
ACCAGAATGGTGTGATGCGGGGTCTTCACGACATAGGACTGGAAGCACAGGATCAGCACGTCGTTTTCGTCGATCGCGCCGATCTGCCGCATCCACGGCCTGTTCTCTGCCAGTAGCTCCGGCGTCAAGCCGGGCAACATCTCCAGCGCCGGCAGGAACGTGGTTTCCTGCTCAATGATCCGATGAATGGTGAGCTCGCCGGCGGCGAGTTTGATGCTCAAAGGATCAGCTTTAGGCCGCAGGCGGTAGCGAAATTTTGACCGACGGCCGGGCCAGCATCTTGCTGTGGAATGCATCGAGCTTCGGATAGGCTTTGCGCCAGCCGCAGTCGGCAAAGCGGAAATCGGCATAGCCGAGCACGCAAACCAGCGCGATCTGCGAAACGTCGAGCGGGCGCGAGAGCATGTCCGCCTGCTTTTCGAAGCGCGCCATGCCGCTCCATGCTCGGATCCAGTGATCGTCGGACCACGCCTGCCATCGCAGCGGCTCCGGCCGCACCATTTTCTCGTAGCGGCACAACAGCATCGAATCGAGCATGCCCTGCAGCATCGAATGATCGCTCTTGACCTTCCATCTGATAGCGCCGGACGCCGGAATGAGTTTTCCGCCGCCGGCGAGCTCGTCGAGATATTCCACGATCACGTAGGAATCGACGATGACCTCGCCATTGTCCAGGATCAGCGCCGGCAGTTTTTTCACCGGGTTGATCTTCGAATATTCGTCGTTCGGCTGGCCCGGCACGACGGCAGCCGGGACGAATTCGATCTTGTCGACCAGGCCGAGTTCGATCGCGGCAATGCGCACCTTGCGGGCAAAGGGCGAGGCGGGGAGAATGTAAGTTTCATGCGGTAACCTTTAAAAATGCGCTAACGAGAAATTATCCGCCATTGCGAGGCAACGGGTCGGCGCCACCGGGTCGCGCGAATGCGCGCCCGATGACAGGCTCCGCGAAGCACTCCAGAAAGCCGAAGGAAGATTGGAATGCATCGTCGCTTGCGCTCCACGCAATGACGATGTCGCCGATCTCATGCCGCGACGATTTCCTGCCGCTGCTCACCGAGTCCCTCAATGCCTAGCGTGACCACGTCGCCGACGTTGAGAAATTTCGGCGGCTTCATGCCGGTGCCGACGCCGGGCGGCGTTCCCGTGGTGATGATGTCGCCGGGCAACAGCGTCAGGAATTGCGAGACGTAGGAAATGCACTTTGCCATGGAGAAGATCATGGTCGAGGTCGATCCGGTCTGGCAGCGCTTGCCGTTGACGTCGAGCCACATCGATAGGTTCTGCACGTCCGGGATCTCGTCCTTGGTCACGAGCCAGGGGCCGACCGGCCCGAAAGTGTCGTGCGACTTGCCCTTGGTCCATTGACCCAGGCGCTCGATCTGGAAATTGCGCTCGGACACGTCGTTGCAGACGCAATAGCCGGCGACGTGATTGAGCGCGTCGGCTTCCGAGACGTATTTGGCGCGGGTGCCGATGATGGCGGCGATTTCGACTTCCCAGTCGAGCTTGGTCGAGCCGCGGGGCTTCTCCACCGCGTCGTTCGGGCCGCTAAGGGCGGTATTGGCTTTCAGGAAGAAAATCGGTTCTGCGGGAATCGGATTTCCGGTCTCCTTGGCATGGTCGATATAGTTCAGCCCGATAGCGACGAATTTCGATATGCCGCTCACCGGCGCGCCGATCCTCGGCTTGCCGTCGACGGCCGGAAGCTTGCTGGGGTCGAGGCCGGCGAGCTTGGCCAGCGAGGCCGGTGCATAGGCCTCGCCATTGAGATCCCTCACCTGTGCCGACAGATCACGCAATTGACCCGATTTATCGATCAGACCGGGCTTTTCCTGGTCAATCGCCCCGTAACGAACAAGCTTCATTTCTCTTCACTCCCTGGTGTGGTTTCGTTGCTTGGATGCTTCATGGAACAGCGCGGGGCGAAATTCAACTGCTGACTGCGCACCGCATTGCTGGGTTATGGTTTGGGCATGATCTCTGGCGAAAAGGCCGTTTCGGGATCACGTGCTAAATGATGAATTTGAAGGCATCGCCGTCGCGCCTGATGCGCCCTGCGCTGAAATGTCCGCCGATCACGAGCGTCGGCGTGTCGGCGAAGCGCGAGAACAATTCGCGCCGTGTGACTGCGGACTGCACGGGATCGGAATCCGCGGTCGATGACCAGTCAAGATGCGCCATTTGGCAGGGATGATGGGCGACATCGCCGGTGAGCAGACCCTCTTCACCGTCTGATTGGATGTGAATGCTCATATGGCCTGGACTGTGGCCGGGCGTCGGGATCAGGGTGATTTCATCGCAAAGCCCGGCATCGCCGGCGACCAGATCGGCCTTGCCGGCATTGACGATCGGCTTCACCGAGTCATTGAAAACCGCTGCCTTGTCGGGCTCGTCACTGTGGTCGCGCCAATGCTCATATTCGGTCTTGCCGAACACGTAGCGCGCGTTGGCGAAGGTCGGCACCCATTTGCCGCCCAAGAGTTTTGTGTTCCAGCCGACGTGGTCGACATGCAGATGGGTGCAGAGCACGGTGTCGATGCTGTCAGGCGGAAAGCCTGCTTCCGTCATGGTCTCGAGGAAAGGCGTTTTCCGGTTATTCCAGGTCGGCACCGAGCGGCCTTCCTTGTCGTTGCCAAGGCCGGTGTCGACCACGATCCGGCGCGTCGGCGTCTCGACCACCAGCGAGTGAATCGACATTTTGAGCCGGCCTTCCTCGGTCGCGAAATCGGGAATGAGCCAGGGCAATTTGCGTAATTCTTCATTGCTGGCCAAAGGCAGGATAAACCGGGTGCTGCCTACCGTCTCCAGTTCGACGATTTTCGTGATTTTGATCTTGCCCACATTCCAGTGCATCCGGCGTTCCCGTTTTCGTTTCTTGGGCGAAAGATGCTGGTTTCCGCTAGCCGGCGCAATGGATCATCTCGCGGGCCAGCGCGTTAATCGGAACAGCCGGAGCCAGGGAGCTCGCCATGCCGGAACTAGCGATTTCGCGGGAAAAGATCAGCTTTTTGATCGAGAAGGCGCATGAGTTCGACGTCAAGGATTTACCTGCCGATCTGGATTCCGGGTCGAACCCCACCGACGACAACGAGATCGACGTGCTGGAGGACAATAGCTGCGATCCGGTCGCCAGCGAGATGGCCAGCTTTATCCGGGCCATGAACGAGGATGAACAGACCGATCTCGTCGCGCTGATGTGGCTCGGGCGCGGCGATGCCACCATCGAACAGTGGGATGATCTCCGTCGCGAGTCGGCTGAGAGGCGCAGCGAGTACCGCAATCCGCGTCGGGAGACCGTGCGTTACCTGCTCGGCGAGCCGTTGCTGGGCGACCTTCTGGCCGAGGGTCTCGACAAGTTCGGAATATCATGGGTCGATGAGCGGCCCACAGCTTGATGATCAGAGCATGATCCGGAAAAGTAGAAGCCGGTTTTCCCTCGGGAAAAATGCGAAGCGTGTGCCCGGAGATCATGCTCCAACGAAACAAGCTAAAGGTTGGGGACAACTCGAGTAGAACCAACCTCTAGCGCGCAGTCGACAATGACGGTGCCGAGCTTGTCGCCTTTTTCCACCGCGAGGTGAGCTACGCCGTCGCCGATCTGGTCGACGACGATGCCGGCGGCATCGCTGTTGGGTATCACGCGGGGGAATTCCGTCGCGCGATAGTTGGAGCGGCGGCCGACATCGGTGGACCAGACGGCCTTCATTCAGGGCGCCTTCATTCACAGCGTGCCCGGGAAGGCGCCGCCATCGAGCAGGATGTTCTGTCCGGTGATGAAGCCTGCCTTTGCCCCGCAGAGAAACGCGCAAGCCAGCCCGAATTCCTCGGGGTCACCGAACCGTCCGGCAGGATTGAGCTTGGCCCGCTCCGCCAGCAACTGGTCCACAGTAATACCGCGCCTTTCCGCGTCCATCTTCGCGACCGGGCCGCGCAGGCGGTCGGTGTCGAACGGACCCGGCAGCAGCGCGTTGATGGTGACGTTATTGATCACGGTCTTGCGCGCGATCCCCGCGACAAAGCCGGTGAGGCCGGTGCGCGCCCCGTTGGACAATCCAAGCACCTCGATCGGAGCCTTCACAGCGGCCGAGGTGATGTTGACGATGCGCCCGAATTTGCGCGCCATCATGCCGTCCACCGTTGCCTTGATCAGTTCGATCGGCGTCAGCATGTTGGCATCCAGCGCCTTGATCCAGTCGTCCCGGGTCCAGTTGCGGAAATCGCCCGGCGGCGGGCCGCCGGCGTTATTGACCAGAATATCCGGATCGGGACAGGCTTTTAGGGCGGCATCGCGACCGGCCGGCGTGGTGATGTCGCCG
>DASXJV010000012.1:0-4544 GCA_036497205.1 Bradyrhizobium sp. | reverse complement strand
ATCGCGTAGCCGAGCGGCTGGCGGATTTCCGATCCGGTGCCGGTACCCAGCATCAGCGGCACGCCCCCCAGCAAAGCCGCCATCGTCGTCATCATGATGGGGCGAAACCGCAGCACCGCCGCCTTGCGGATCGCCTCTAAGGGCGGAAGATGCTCGTCGCGTTCGGCCGAGATCGCGAAGTCGACCATCATAATGCCGTTCTTCTTGACGATGCCGATCAGGAGAATGATGCCGATTAACGCGATCAGGCTGAAGTCGAATCCGAACGCCATCAGGATCGCCAGCGCGCCGATGCCGGCCGAGGGAAGGGTCGACAGAATTGTCAGCGGGTGAATGTAGCTTTCATAGAGAATGCCGAGGATCAGATACACGACCACCAGCGCCGCCAGAATCAGCAGCGGCACGGTGCCAAGCGATTGCTGGAACGCCTGCGCTGTGCCCTGGAAGCTTGAGTTGAGCGTGGCAGGCGCGCCGAGATCGACCATCGCTCTCTGAACGGCCTCGGTCGCTTGCCCCAGCGCAACGCCCTGCGCGAGATTAAAGCTGATCGTGATCGCCGGAAATTGGCCCTGGTGGCTGATCGAGAGCGGACGGACCGGCACGCTGGTCCAGCTCGCAAATGTCGCCAACGGCACCTGATCGCCCGTGGCCGGCGACTTGATATAGATGTTGTTGAGTGTATCGAGGTTGCCCTGCAGCTCGGGCAGGATTTCCAGGATCACATGGTAGCTGTTGAGCTGAGTGAAATACTGGGTGACCTGGCGCTGGCCGAACGCGTCGTAAAGCGTGTCGTCGATCAACTGCGGCTGAATGCCGTAGCGCGCGGCGGTGTCGCGATTGATCTTGAGCTCGAGCGTTGTGCCCTGGGTCTGCTGGTCGGTCGCGACGTCGCGCAGTTGGGGCAAGGTCTGCATCCTGGCCAGAATCTTCGGCGCCCATTCGTTCAGCTCGACGAGGTTGGCATCCTGCAGCGTGAACTCGAATTGCGTCCGTGTCGGCCGGCCGCCGAGGCGCACGTCCTGCGCCGCTTGCATGTAGAGGCGGGCGCCCTCGACCTTGTCGAGCTTGGGACGCAGGCGGGCAATGATCTGCTGGGCGGATGCCTTGCGTTCATCGCGCGGTTTCAGCGTAATGTACAAGGCGCCATTGTTGCCGGCCCTGCCGCTGCCGCCGATCGCCATGGCCACGCTGGCGACGTCGGGATCCTCCAGCACGATCTTGCCGAGTTCTTCCTGTCGCTGCTTCATGGCGGCAAAGGAGATGTCCTGCGACGCTTCGGAGGTGGCGGTGATCAGGCCGTTATCCTGTTGCGGAAAGAATCCCTTGGGAATGACGATGAACAAATAGACCGACAATACCAGGGTTGCGAAGAAGATTATCAGAGTTGTCTTGCTCCACCGCAGCGCAAGATCAAGACCGCGCTCGTAGCCATGGAGCATCGCATCGAAAGCACGCTCGCTCCATTGATAGAAGCGGCCGTGCCGGGTTTCACCGTGCGCGCGCAGGAAGCGAGACGCCATCATCGGCGTCAGCGTCAGCGAAACCACCATCGACACGAAGATCGTCATCCCCAGTGTCACCGCGAATTCGCGGAACAGCCGCCCGATGATGCCGCCCATCAGCAGAAGCGGAATCAGCACCGCGACCAGCGAGATACTGATCGACACGATCGTGAACCCGATTTCGCTGGCGCCCTTGAACGCGGCGGCAAGCGGCTTCTCGCCTTCCTCGATATAACGCGTAATATTTTCAAGCATCACGATGGCATCGTCGACGACGAAACCGACGGCGATTGTCAGAGCCATCAATGACAGATTGTCGAGGGTATAGCCGAACGCCCACATCAACGCGCAGGCACCGAGCAACGCAAGAGGCACGGTCACGGCTGGAATCACGGTCGCCCAGAAACTGCGCAGGAATACGAAGATGACCATGACGACGAGCGCAACGGTCAACAGAAGCGTAAACTGAACGTCCGCGACGGCGGCGCGAATGGTCTGGGTGCGATCGCTGATGAGATCGATCTTGATCGCCGACGGGATCGCGGCCACCAGCCTCGGCAGCAGCGACTTGATCTTGTCTACGGTCTCGATGACGTTGGCGCCCGGCTGCTTGAAGACGACGAGGAATACGCCGCGTTTGCCGTTAGCCCATGCCGCCTGCTTGGCGTCCTCTGGTCCGGTAACGGCCCGGCCGACGTCGCGGATCCGTAACGGGCCGCCATTGCGGTAGGCGATGATGACGTCGTTCCAGTCCTTGGAGTCCAGCAGTTGGTCGTTGGCGTAGATCGTATAAGCGCGCGTTGCGCCGTCGATGTTGCCCTTCGGGCTGTCGACCGTCGTGATCGCGATTTGGCTGCGGACATCCTCCAGCGACAGGCCTTTGGCGACCAGTTTCGCCGGATCGACCTGAATACGAACCGACGGTTTCTGCTGGCCGCCGATCGAGACCTGGGCCACGCCGGAAATTTGGCTGATTTGCTGCGCAAGCTGGGCGTCGACCGCGTCGCTCACGCTGGTCAGGGGCAAGGTGTCGGATGTCGCCGACAATATCAGGATCGGCGAATCCGCTGGGTTGACCTTGCGGTAGGTCGGCGGTGAGGGAAGGTTTTTCGGCAGTTGGCCGCCGGCGGCGTTGATGGCGGCCTGCACGTCGTTGGCGGCGCCGTCGATGCTGCGGTTGAGGTCGAACTGGATCGTGACCGCGGCGGTTCCGAGATAACTGGTCGACGTCATCTGGGCGACGCCAGGGATCTGCGCGAACTGCCGCTCCAGCGGCTGCGCCACCGAGGAGGCCATGGTTTCGGGACTGCCGCCCGGCAGGTTTGCGGTGACCTGGATGGTCGGGAAGTCGACCTGCGGCAGCGGCGCCACCGGCAACAGCGGATATGCGACGAGGCCGACGAACAGAATGCCGGCCATCATCAGCGAGGTGCCGATGGGATAGCGAATGAAGGGTGCTGAAATCCCGCCGTTCATTCCTGCTTGACCTTGGATTGCGCCGGATCCGAACTCGCAACTGCGGTGCTGACGAGGGTGCCGGGCTGGACCTTGTACTGGCCTGACGTGATCACCTGCTGTCCCGGCGACAGGCCATCATCGACCACCGAGCGTCCGTCGATCGATTGGCTGACCTTGACTTTGCGCAGCTCGGCCTTGTTGTCCTGATTGACGATGTAGGCATAGAGGCCGTCGGTGCCGTGCTGGATCGCATCGTCCGGAACCACCGTGGCATCCTTGAGTGTCTTCACCAGAAGCCGCGTCGAGACTGACTGGCCCGGCCACAATGCGTGATTTTTATTGTCGAACACCGCCTTGAGGCGAATGGTCCCGCTGGTGGTGTCAACCTGATTGTTGACCACCGACAGTTTTCCTTCCGCCAATGGCTTTTTGCCGTCGGTCGTGATCGCGATGACCTTGAGCGGCTGTATCGATTGCGCCTCGTTTATATAGGACAATTGCTCTTCCGGCGCGGTGAAGATGACAGCGATCGGCTCGATCTGGGCGATGGTCACGATGCCGGTCTGTGTCGAAGCATTGACGATGTTGCCCACATCGACCTGACGAAGACCGGCGACGCCCGAGATCGGAGCCCTGACGGAGGTGTAGTCAACCTGAGTTTGCGCGTTGAAGATGGCCGCATCGTCGGCCGCGAGCTGCGCGGTCAATTGCGCAACCGTGGAACGCTGGGTGTCGGTCTGCTGTCGGGTCGCGAATTCGCCGAGCTTGGTGAAGCGCTGCAGGTCCAGATTGGCATTGGCAAGATTGGCCTCGTCCTGAGCTTTCTTGGCCTTGGCCTGATCGAGCGTCGCCTGGTACGGCCGGGGATCGATCTGGGCGAGCAGGTCGCCCTGGTTGACCAGTTGGCCCTCCTGAAACGCAATCTTGTCGATTTGGCCGTCGACGCGGGTCCGCACCACAACGGTATTGAAACCCTGAACGTTTCCGAGCCCGGTCAGATAAACCGGAAAATCAGCCTTCTCGACAGGCGCGATGGTGACGCGAACGGCAGGGCCCTTCGAAGCTCCCGACTTTTGAGCGTTGTCGGCTTTCGCCGTTGCATCGGGGCCGTGAAATCGCTGCCAGCCGAAATAACCCACCGCAGCAAGCGCCGCGATCAGCAAAACCCAACGGATGGTCCGCGATGTGGTCATGTGGGCCCATGAGATCAAAATTAAGTAATGGGCCTTCAAAACGGTTCCCACTGACCCAAAGATAATATGCGTGCACTTAATGTGTACATACACTATAATTTGAGAATTCTAAACTTTTGGAAAGCTTCTCCGCGCTCATGTCACTCGATCTGCAACGCCAGTTGATTGCGCAACTCGTCGAAAGCTCGCGCCTGCTGCGCAATTACATCGACAGCCGCGCCAAGGTCCGCGGCACCACGCGCGCGCAGTGGATCGTACTGTTCCGATTGCGGCAGCAGGAAGGATTGTCGCAGGTCGATCTCGCCGATGTACTCGAACTGCAGCCGATCTCGCTGGTGCGCCTGCTCGATCGTCTGGTCGAGCACGGTTTTCTTGAGCGACGGCACGACCC
>DASXJV010000011.1:0-5024 GCA_036497205.1 Bradyrhizobium sp. | reverse complement strand
GTGCGGTCGACCGCGATCAGCTTGGCGCCTTCCTTGGTGAACAGCAGCGATGCTGCGCGCCCAATGCCACTGCCTGCGCCAGTGATGATGACGGATTTACCTTCGAGGCGGCCCATGAGTTTCTCCCTGTTCACTTCTGATCCATAGCGTTTTCCAGCGAAGTGGCTACCGTGTCGCGCAAAGAAAACGCGTCAGAAAAGATACGCTTGCCGCCCTGCGGAATTTCAAACAAGATTTCAAACGTCGAAGCCACTTGAGGCGATCTGTACTCTGACGTAGGACACGCAACAGTATTGAAGGGTTTTTGCGATGTCCAATCCAGACAAGCCATTCGTCGTGCAGCATTCCGTTCCCAATGGGGTTGTGGCGACGCGGTGGTGGTGGGTGCGTCACGCGCCGGTTCGTGAGGATAACGGCTGCATTTACGGACAGAAGGACATCGGCTGCGATACCAGCGATCGTTTGGTATTCGAAGCGGTCGGAAAAATCCTGCCGCGCGACGCGGTCTGGTACGCGAGCAACCTGAAGCGGACGCATCAAACCGCCGACGCGATCTGGTCCGCGGGATTTCCGAAACCCGCAAAGCTGCAGCACGAGGCGGCGTTGGCCGAGCAGCATCTCGGCGAATGGCAGGGATTGAACCGCGCGACGTTCTTCGCCAGCCGGCCGATCGAAGTCGGCAGCTACTGGTTTGCGCCGATCGATGACCCGGCGCCGGGCGGCGAGAGCTTTATGGATCTCTATAACCGTGTTCGTGGTGCAATCGAGCGGATCAATGTCGAGTACGCGGGCAGGGACGTGATCGCCGTTGCGCACGGTGGAACGATCAAGGCGGCGATTGGCCTTGCGCTCGGCAATCAGCCGGAGCGCGGCCTCGCCTTTACCATCGACAATTGTTCGGTGACGCGGCTCGATCATCTCGCAAGCGCCGGCCATAGCGGTTGGCGGGTTCCGATGGTCAACCAGCAGCCGTGGCTCGCCGACGCGTCGCACAACGCCATGCATCAGCCCTCGGGACCGGAAATCGCGACCGCCAGCAAACTGGCCTGAAGTCACGCTTGTTGTCTGATGACGCGAACGCTGCTTAGCTGAGTTGAAATGAAAACCCGCGCATCCGCCGCCGGGACAATGTTTGGGGAAAACGCATGACCCTGTTTGATATGTCGGGAAAAGTCGCCGTAATCACCGGCTCTTCGCGCGGCATCGGCCGCGCCATCGCCGAGCGCATGGCCGAGCATGGCGCCAAAGTTGTGATCTCGTCGCGCAAGCAGCAGGTCTGCGACGAGGTGGCGAAGGCGATCAACGACAAGGCGGGCAAGCAGGTCGCGCTTTCTGTGGCCGCGAATATCTCGACCAAGGATGATCTGAAGCATCTGGTCGAAGAAACCAACCGGGTGTTTGGCAAGATTGATACGCTGGTTTGCAACGCTGCGTCGAATCCCTATTACGGGCCGCAGGCCGGAATTTCCGACGACCAGTTCCGCAAAATTCTGGACAATAACATCGTTGCCAATCACTGGCTGATCTCGCTTGTGGTGCCGCAGATGATCGAGCGCAAGGAAGGTTCGATCACCATCATCTCCTCGATCGGCGGCCTGAAGGGCTCCACCGTGCTCGGCGCCTATGCGATTTCCAAAGCCGCAGACATGCAGCTCGCGCGGAACCTCGCTTGCGAATATGGCAAGCACAACATCCGCGTGAACTGCATCGCGCCGGGCCTGATCAAGACCGACTTCGCGAGGGCCTTGTGGGAAAACCCGGAAACGCTTAAAGCCTCGACCGAGCGCTCGCCGCTTTTGCGTATCGGCGAGCCCGATGAAATCGCGGGCGCCGCGGTGTTTCTTGCGTCTGCCGCCGGCACGTTCATGACGGGGCAAACCATTGTCATCGACGGCGGCGCGACGATCAGTTGAACGCAAGAGAGCGCAAAGGCGCGTCGTCCACTCGGCGTCATCGTCCGCGAAGGCGGACAATCCAGTAAACGCAGCCGTTTCGATTGCCATAAATGTCACGGCGTACTGGATGCCCCGCTTTCGACGGAGGGGGTTGTGGCGTGCGCCCTGGTAAAAGTCACTCCACCGCCGCGTAAACCAGACTTCGCACCAGCGTGCGGAAATATTCGCGCTGGCCGGGTCCCTGCGACATGAACACGGCAAACAGCTCTTCCTTCGGGTCAATCCAGAAGAACGTTCCGGCCATCCCGCTCCAGAAGAACTGACCGACAGAGCCTGCGAACGGCGCCATGCCTTCCAGGGTTCGCACCGCGAAGCCGAGACCAAAGCGGTGGCCGGCAGGCACCAGATGGCTTTGCAGCTTAACGTTCGGACCGAGATGGTCCGACGCCATCAGTTCCAAAGTCTTGCGGCCGATGATCCTGACGCCGTCGAGCACGCCGCCGTTCAAGAGCATCTGGCAGAATCGTGCGTAATCCATCGTGGTCGAGACCAGACCGCCGCCGCCGGATTCCATCACGGGCTTTTCAAGCATGTTGAAGAGCTGGACCTTCTCGCCGGTCCAGGGATCGGTCGGGAATGGCTCGGCGAGACGATCCGCATTCTCAGGGCCGGTGTGAAACGCGGTCTCGGCCATTTGCAATGGCGCGAGAATGCGTTCGGTCAGGAACGCGCTCAGCGTTTTGCCGGAAACGATTTCGATAAGGCGACCGAGAATGTCGGTTGAACGACTGTAATTCCATTCCGCGCCCGGCTGGCACATCAGCGGCATGCTGGCGACGAGGGCGGCATGTTCGGCATTGCTGATCTTGCGGCTGCGCAGCCTTGACTGCTGATAAAGCTGCTGCACCAGGCCGTTGCCGGTGTGATCGTAGGTGATGCCTGAGGTGTGCCGCAGCAGATCCTGGATCGTGATCGGCCGCACTGGCGGTACGAGGTCGAGCTTGCCATTGTTCTCAACACCGACCTTCTGATCGGCAAATTCCGGGATGTATTTCGCAACGGGGTCGTTGAGCAGGAAATAGCCTTCCTCGAGCAGCATCATGATGCCGACGGAGACGATCGGCTTTGTCATCGAGAAGATGCGGAAGATGGCGTTGTGCGCCATCGGCGTAGAGCCAGCGGGATTTTGCTTACCCAGAGCATCGAACCAGGCAATTTGGCCGCGGCGCGCCACCATCATGGTCACGCCCGGTATGGCCCCCTTGTCGATGTCGCGCTTGAACGCATCCGACATCCGCTGCAGTCGAATGGACGAGAGCCCGAGCGATTCCGGCCTGGCCTGCGGCAGCGGCGGCGTCTGAGGTGCGGCGGTGTGCTTTGCGGCTGTTTGCGCGGTCATGGTCTTTCCCTTTGCTCTTGTCGTTCGCCGGATCGGCAACGCCCATCGTTGGGGCGCGGTGAAGTCTGAAGCAGAACTCCCGGCTTGAACAGGGCGTTCCCCGCAAGGCAGCCGCCGGTTTGCTGCTGCGCCGGCGCGCGGGCTATCGTGCAAGCCGCGGGCGCCCGCCGATCAGGCGCGGTTAACCGCTTCGCCCTTGCAATCGGGGCGTTGCCTATGCTTGAAACGACGCGGATCGGCGGCGACGCAGGTTCCCTGTAGGAGTGTAGCTCAATTGGTAGAGCACCGGTCTCCAAAACCGGGGGTCGCAGGTTCGAGCCCTGCCACTCCTGCCAGCTAGATTTTGATCGATCCAATTCCGGCGCTTTCGAAGGCATTCTCAACGGCCGGTTCCCGGTACCTTGACCTTTAACCGCGTTCGCAGTACATAGCCGCCACCTGCTGCCGGCCCGTTTGACGGATATCCGGCGCGGCTTTGAAATCCCCCGAACAATCGAGCCCGCTGGCCGGCTCATCCTTCAAGAGAGGGTTGGGCGCTAGAGGGCTGTTCGGATTCCTTAAAACCTTAGAGTCGTCTTACGACGCGGATCAAATAAGCGATGGCTTTCAGCCCGTTCAAATTTCTGCAGGAAGTGCGCTCGGAGACCGCCAAGGTCACCTGGCCGACACGCCGCGAGACGACGATCACCACCATCATGGTGTTCGTGATGGTTGCGCTGGCTTCGATCTTCTTTTTCGCCGCGGATCAACTCATCCGCTATCTCGTCACCTTTTTGCTCGGCATCCACTAATGACAAGCGCCGGAACTCAAACGATGGACAAGCGCTGGTATATCGTCCACGCGTATTCGAACTTCGAAAAAAAGGTCGCGGAATCGATCCGCGAACAATCGAAGCAGCGCGGGCTTGAGGAATTGTTCGAGCTGGTCCTGGTGCCGACCGAAAAGGTCACGGAAGTGCGCCGCGGCCGCAAGGTCGACGCCGAGCGCAAGTTTTTCCCGGGCTATGTCCTGGTCAAGATGAAGCTGACTGACGAGGCCTTTCATCTGATCAAGAACACCCCGAAGGTCACGGGCTTCCTGGGCGCGGAAAACAAGCCGATGCCGATCTCGGAAGCCGAGGCCATGCGGATCCTGCACCAGGTACAGGAAGGCGTGGAACGCCCGAAGGCGTCGGTATCGTTTGAGATCGGCGAGAATGTGCGGGTGGCCGATGGGCCGTTCGCGTCGTTCTCCGGCGTGGTCGAGGAAATCGACGAGGCGCGCTCGCGCGTGAAGGTCGCGGTGTCGATCTTCGGACGCGCCACGCCGGTCGAACTGGAATTCGGTCAGGTCGAGAAGGTCTGATCCGACTGTCATTGCCGGGCTTGACCCGGCAATCCATCTACTTGGTAACGATGCATTTTACCAAGATCGATGGACGCCCGGATCAAGTCCGGGCATGACGAACGGAGGAAGCGGCGACGCCGCTTCAGAAGAGCCGTGGGAGGAGATGGATGATCGCCAATCATCTGTCGAACCGCACCACGGTCCTGTGAAGCTTCCGGGCTGGTCCGGAGCAGCATGAGGAGTGACATATGGCGAAGAAAGTGACCGGATACCTGAAATTGCAGGTGCCGGCCGGTGCGGCGAACCCTTCGCCCCCGATCGGACCCGCGCTTGGTCAGCGCGGCCTCAACATCATGGAATTCTGCAAGGCGTTCAACGCGCAGACGCAGAAGGAAGAAAAGAA
>DASXJV010000010.1:0-7200 GCA_036497205.1 Bradyrhizobium sp. | reverse complement strand
ACTTCGCAATCCTCCGCACCATCGCTGCGTGACCGTCTGAAGGATCCGTCGCTGCTGCGCGACCGCTGCTACATCGATGGCGCCTGGGTCGGTACGCCGGCGAACCCGGTGACCAATCCGGTCAACGGTGTCGAATTGGCAAAAGTGCCTGTCCTGAGCACCGCAGAAGCGACGCAGGCGGTGGAAGCCGCCGAGCGCGCATTTCCGGCCTGGGCCAGGCTCACCGCCAAGCAGCGCTCCAATATCCTGCGCAAATGGTTCGACCTGATCGCGGCCAACCGCGAAGACTTGGCGCTCATCCTCACCTCGGAGCAAGGCAAACCGCTGGCCGAGGCGCTCGGCGAAGTCGATATCGGCGGCGCCTATGTCGAGTTCTTCGCCGAGGAGGCACGGCGGGTCTATGGCGAAACCATTCCGACCCAGCGGCCGGACGCGCGGCTGCTGGCGATCCGCCAGCCGATCGGCGTCTGCGGCGCCATCACGCCATGGAATTTTCCCTGTTCGATGATCACCCGCAAGGTATCGCCGGCGCTGGCCGCTGGCTGCACCGTGGTGTTGAAGCCCGCCAATGAAACCCCGCTCACCGCCCTGGCGCTGGTGGCGCTGGCCGAGAAGGCCGGCGTGCCCAAGGGCGTGCTCAATATTCTCACCGGCAATTCGTCGGCGATCGGCAAAGTACTGTGCGAACATCCCGCCGTGCGCTTTGTCGGTTTCACCGGATCGACCGAAGTCGGCAAGATTCTGTATCAGCAGGCCGCGGTCGGGGTGAAGAAGCTCGGGCTCGAGCTCGGCGGCAACGCACCGTTCGTGGTGTTCGACGACGCCGATATCGACGCCGCGGTGGACGGCGCCATGGTCTCGAAATACCGCAACATGGGCCAGACCTGCGTCTGCGCCAACCGAATCTACGCCCAGGACAAGATTTACGATCAATTCGTCGAAAAACTCTCGAACAAAGTTGCGGCGATGAAGATCGGCGACGGCACCGAGCAAGGCGTGACGCAGGGACCGCTGATCAACATGGCCGCAGTCGACAAGGTCGAAAAGCACATCGCCGACGCGGTCAAGCACGGCGCCACGATCGTCACCGGCGGCAAGCGCCATTCGCTCGGCGGCACCTTCTTCGAGCCGACGGTGCTGGCCAACGTCGCGCCTGATGCGCTGGTGTCGCAGGAAGAAACCTTCGGGCCCCTGGCGCCGGTGTTCCGCTTCAAGGAAGAGGCCGATGTGATCGCGATGTGCAACAATTCGCCGTTCGGCCTCGCCTCGTATTTCTATTCGCGCGATCTGGGCCGGGTCTGGCGGGTGGCCGAAGCACTTGAGTCCGGCATGGTCGGCGTAAACACCGGATTGATCACGACCGAGGTTGCGCCGTTCGGCGGCGTCAAGGAAAGCGGCCTCGGCCGCGAGGGCTCGCATCTCGGCATGGAAGAATATGTCGAGATCAAATACGTGATGATGGCGGGGATTTAGGCGCCCATCTTTCTGCGTCGTCCCGGCGAACGCCGGGACAACAGAATTACCGCCGCAGCACCGCGATCGTGCGATTGGCGAAGGTCAGGCGCTCGGCCATGACAGAGACGAAATAGGTCAAGAGCTTCTGGCCGAGCGCCGGATCGTCCGTTTTGATGGCTTCGAATTGATCGGCGCTCAGCACGTAGAGAATGCTCGCGTCCTCCGCCTGGATCGTTGCGTTGCGAGGCGCCTGCGAGACGAGGCCCATCTCGCCGATGGTTGTGTAGCGGCCCAGACTTCGCACCCGCGTGGTGCGGCTTTCACCCGCCGGAATCATGATCCCGACGCGTCCATCCAGAATGAAATGCATTGAATCGGCGGCTTCGCCGGCATGGACGATGGTCTCGCCGGCGTCGACCTCAAGGCGCTGGCAGCGGTGCATCAACTCGGCGGCGTCATGCCCGGTCCCGAGAATCTGGGTGAACCAGTCGCGCAGGCTCGCTTCTTCCTGTTCGCGGTACTGATGTTGCACAATAAGCTCGTTCTCGCACCACTCCAGCGCATGATCCAGTTCGGCTACGATGCTCACCTCATTCGAGATGAACTCGCTCGATCGCAAGGCCTTTTCAGCCGCCGGTGACAGATGGACCAGCACCAGCTTGATGCCCCGCTCGTGGGCAGTCCGCTTGATCTGGGCGAAACTATAGGCCGCCGATGAATCGATGCCGGTGACAAGCTTGAAGTCGAACACCAGAAAGCGGCATTCCGGATGGCGCGCGAGCAGCGCCTTGACATGCTGGTAAAGCCTGTTGGCCGAACCAAAGAACAGGTAACTCTGCAGGTTCAGGCCCTGGATTTTGCCACCATGCGCGGCAAGCACCGCCTGTTCGTCGCGCGAGCGGTCCAGCGAACTGCGATATTCCGAACCGTCGAAACTGTATTTGATGGAATCGATGCGCGATGCGCTCAGCGCGAAGGTCGCGCAGCCAATCACGACGCCAATCAGGGTTCCAGCGATGAAGCCCCATTGCACGATGATAACGATGATCGCGAGCAGAGACAGATATTCGGCGATCGAAAGCCGCCGCCGCGATTCGATGATCCATTTGTGCAGCTGATCTGTTCCCAGATAGATCAAGAGGCCGCCGAGAACGAATTTAGGCATATAACCAAGCACCATCGGCGCAACGGCCAGCATCAGCGCAGAAATCGCAGCGACGGTGAGCCCGGACAGGCGGCCGGTCCCGCCGCTGTTGAAGTTGAGCGCGGAGCGGCTGACGGAAATGCAGCCCGTATAACCTCCGAATATGCCCGACAGCACATTGGCCAAGCCGGCGACATTTAATTCTCGTTCGAGATTGGCTTCTCGATGCGTCGCGACTTCGATGCCCGTGGTGTTGAACAAGGTGCTTGTCGCCGTCACAAAGATAACGGCAATCAAATTGCCTAATAGGTCCGGCAACGTGTACCAGGGATAGCGGCTGATTTCATTCGCGCTCCACGGCAACATGAAGGAAATGTGCGGCGGTGGCTGAAAGGTCCAGCCGGAGGCCTGCGCCTCTGCCAATGAGATGCCGGCAAACCAGAACGCGATGTGTGCGAAGATAATGCCGCCGATCAGAATGGCCGGCAATCCAAACGCACTGCGGGAACGGTGCCAGGTCAGATAAAGGAACAGAGCCATCGCGCAGGCCGCCGCCAATTCGGACAGCGTCAGGAGATTCGCGAACCGATCGAGCGTCGCGAATTGAAGGCGCTGGCCGGTGATGACGCGAATCGCACCGAAAACGATCAGGCAGCCGGTCGCACCGAGAAATCCGCCGACCACCGGGTAAGGCACATAGCGGATAGCTCGCCCCATCCGCGTCATTCCGAAGCCGCACAGCACGACACCGGTCACGATGGTTGAAAGGCCAAGCGTGATGAGAACCGGAGCGAGCAGCGGAGCCGTTGTATCGGCCACCGCCATCCGTTCGACCAGCGACGACGCCAATATTCCCGTCATCGCCACGGTGGAACTCTCCGGCCCCCCGATCGCGAACGGCAATGAGCTTCCGAGCGCGATAACGGTGGCGAGAACGGCAGATGAAATGAAGGTAGCGGCGACGCCATAGGACAGGTATGGCGCCAAGGGGCCGGCGAAGATCAACAGCGAGTAGGACAGGCCGAACGTAACGGTCAGAACGCTGGCGGCGCTGCCGCCGAGAACGTTATTAAGGGCTGCCCGTGCCCTAGGACCGAAACTGACAGACCGACTGACCACGCGAAAGTTTGCCCCTGACACCCATGGTCAGTGGTAGACGACCGCAGCGCATCAGAACAACAATATTTTTATGACGGTGCGTTGGCGCCTTGGGGTTTAGCTAATCCATCAGCGTCGTCCCGGGACAACGAGGATTTACTAGCCCCGTTTGCTCTCGCCGAATGCGCCATGACGGCCCGCGCCCGACGCAAAACGTGTCGCGCCGGACAGCGTCTCGCCTGACGCAATGACCTCAAGCCCGCCGCGCATTTCGTTGGCAATCGCCTCTTCTTCTTCCAGATCCCACTGCCGCAATGTCGACAGCCGGTCCGCCCGCAGGCAGGTTTGCGGGAACCGCGCAATATCCCGGGCCAGCGCAATCGCATGTTTCAGCGCCTCCCCTTTGGGCACGAGGCGGTTGGCAAGGCCCATGCGCAGAGCTTCCGCGCCGCCGACCGGGCGTCCGGTCAGAATGAGATCGATCGCCTGCGAATGACCGATCAATCGCGGCAGCCGGATAGTGCCGAGATCGATCAACGGCACGCCGAAGCGACGGCAGAAGATGCCGAAGGTGGCGTCCTCGGCGACGACGCGCATGTCTGCCCACAGCGCCAGTTCCATTCCGCCGGCAACCGCGAAACCTTCAACCGCCGCGATAACGGGTTTTGACAGGCGCAGGCGGCTCGGCCCCATCGGCGCGATCGAACCGTGGCCGCCGATCTCGCGTTTCTTGTTGGGATCGCCCGAGGCGACGGCGTTGAGGTCGGCGCCTGCGCAGAAATAGCCGCCTGTGCCGGTAAATACTGCGACGGATGCGGCGGCATCGGCATCGAAAGCGCGAAACGCATCGAACAGCTTCCGCGCCGTCGCGCCATCGACGGCGTTGCGGCAATGCGGACGATTGATGGAGACGATGGTCACCGGGCCATCGCGTTCGACAAGAACTGTATCGGCCTCGGTCATGTCTGCGCTCCCTGTCACATGCTGATAAGTTCCGCCTTAAGAATTCGGCTTTTGGATGCGACGTCTACGAAATCTCCAGATCGGCGCCTGTAACGCGGCGATAGGCCTCAAGATAGCGCTTGCTGGTGGCCTCCACCACGCTCGCCGGTAACGGCGGCGGCGGGGCATCGCCATTCCAGCGGCCGGCGTGGCGCTCCGCGTCGAGATAGTCGCGCAGCGGCTGCTTGTCGAAGCTCGGCTGCGGCTGGCCGGGTTTATAGACATCCGCCGCCCAGAACCGCGAACTGTCGGGGGTCATCACCTCGTCGATCAGGATGATACGTCCGTCGCGATCCCTGCCGAACTCAAATTTGGTGTCGGCGATGATGATGCCGTGGCCGCGGCTGATTTTCTCGCCGAGCGCATAGACCGCGCGGGTCATGCTTTCCAGCGTGTAGGCGACTTCGTCGCCGAGAATTTCCCGCATGCGCGCGATCGTGATGTTCTCGTCGTGACCGGTTTCGGCCTTGGTCGCCGGGCTGAAGATGGCGGGCTCAAGCTTGCCGCTTTCGAGAAGGCCGGGCGGCAGCTTCTCGCCCGCCAGCGTGCCATGTTGCGCGTATTCCTTCCACGCCGAACCCGACAGATAGCCGCGGATCACGCATTCGATTGGAAACACCGCGGTGCGCCGGCACAGCATCGCACGGCCGGCGATGGCGGCACGATGGCCTTGCAGCGCCGGCACTTCGCTGATGATGGTATCGGCGTCGGCGCTGATCATGTGATGCGGTACCGCGCCCTCGAGCCGATCGAACCACCAGGCGCTGATCTGGGTCAGCACCGCGCCCTTCATCGGGATGGTCTCGGCCATGACCACGTCGAAGGCGCTGATGCGGTCCGTTGTCAGCAGCAATATGCGATCGTCGCCGACGGCGTAGATATCGCGGACCTTGCCGCGCCCGATCCGGGGAAGGGGCAGGTCGCTGGCGAGCATCGTGTTCATCGGTCAAACTTTCAAGGGCGGCGCGCCATCTGGCGCACCCGCGAGCGGCAGGGAAGGAGAGGGGGATAGCTCACTCCGGCAGCGGAATGAACTCGTGTTCGTTGGGGACATGCGCGAAGCGGCCGCTCGTCCAGTCCTGCTTGGCCTGTTCGATCCGTTCCTTGCTGGAGGAGACGAAATTCCACCAGATATGGCGCGGGCCTTCCAGCGCATCGCCGCCGAGAAACATCATCCGCACCGGCTTCACGGTCTTTACGGTGATGCGATCGCCGGGCCGAAAAATCAGCAGCCGCGGCCCCTCATAGCGATCGCCGGATATCTCGACTTCGCCATCGATCAGGTAGATGGCGCGCTCTTCGTGGTCGGGGTCGAGCGGCACGTTGATCCCTTGCTTCGCGGTGACCTCGGTGTAGAACCACGGCGACACCATCGCAACCGGCGATTTCACGCCGAACGAACTGCCGGCGATGACGCGCGCGGTGAAGCCGCGGTCACCTACAACAGGCAGATCAGCGGCGGCGTAATGCTGGAACGAGGGCGCGATTTCCTCGCAGCCGGCGGGAAGCGCGATCCAGCTCTGCAAGCCCAGCATCTTCTGGCCGCTCTTTCGCTGCACGTCCGGGGTGCGCTCGGAATGGGCGATGCCGCGCCCGGCGGTCATCAGGTTCATCGCGCCAGGCTGGATTTCCTGGATATTGCCCTCGCTGTCGCGGTGCATGATGCTGCCGTCGAACAGATAGGTGACGGTGGCGAGCCCGATATGCGGATGCGGTCGAACGTCCATGCCCTTGCCGGCCATGAACTGCACCGGGCCGAAATGGTCGAAGAAGATGAAGGGGCCGACCATCTGCCGCTTGCCATGCGGCAATGCGCGCCGCACCTCGAATCCGTCGCCGAGGTCGCGGGTGCGTGGCACGATGACGAGGTCGAGCGCGTCGCAGGACTTTGCATCGCCCAGAACGGGATCATTGGAGGGTTGCCAACTCATGGAAAACTCCTTTGGATTTGCGGTGATCATAGCAACAATGGCAGGGTGGCGTCCAAACACGTATTGAGGATGAGGAAACCGATGATCCCTCCGCTCAAGCCGGGCGCCAGGCTGATGCGGGTCGAAGGCCCCGTAATCGAAACCGAACGCCTGATCCTGCGACCATGGCGCAGCGATGATATCGCCCAGAATACGGCGATGCTGTCCGATCCCGGCACGGCGCGCTTCATCGCCGCCGACGGCAAGCCGATCACCAGCGAACTCTCCGGCTGGCGCAACGCCGCCGTGATGTCCGGGCATTGGGCGCTGCATGGTTTTGGCATGTTCGCGGTCGAGGAAAGGTCGAGCAGCAAATATGTCGGGCGGGTCGGGCCGTGGTGTCCGCCGGGCTGGCCCGGCTTCGAGGTCGGCTGGGGCATCGCAAAGGAATGTCGCGGCAAGGGCTATGCAGTGGAGGCGGCGCGGGCGTCGATCGGCTGGGTCTTTGCGACCTTCGAGACCGACGAGATCATCCATTGCATCGATTTGACGAACAAGCCGTCGCAGGCCGTTGCCAGGCGGCTTGGGGCG
>DASXJV010000009.1:0-1878 GCA_036497205.1 Bradyrhizobium sp. | reverse complement strand
CTGCTGCGTCTGTTTTTCGGCAACGGTCTGGCGGCAGACAACTTTGCCGTTCGGCGCGGAGGTGCACAGCGCACGCTCCTCGACGCCGGCGCCTTTCCGATCAACCTCACCGTGATGCCCGCGAATCTCGGCCGCTGGGACCAGCGTATCGATGTGACCTTCGCGCGTGGCCGGGCGAGTCTCGTATTGCCGTCGCCGCTGGCGCGTCAGGAGAGTGGGTCCATCGTGCTGGACAGCAAGGGCCGTTGCGAAGAGATAAGGGTTTCTCCGGCAGACCATGTCTGGGCCTTCGAGGCGCAGGCGCGCGCGTTCGTCGACGCGATCAACTGCGGAAAGGAGCCTGAAAACAGCGGGGAGGATTCGATCGCAGATATTGCCTTGATCGACAGCCTCTGGAGAAGAGCGGACCTCCGATGATCGCCGAGCCCCTCTCCTACACGCGGGAAACCTGCCGCCTCTGCGACTCCTCGCGCCTGCGCGTGGCCATTCCGCTGACGCCGCTTCCCGTGGCTTCCCCCAACGTTGGCCGCAGCACTCTTGTTCGTGAGACTGCCGCTGCCGACGTGTGGCAATGCGCGGATTGCGGACACCTTCAGCTTGCGACAGTGGTTGACCCGGAATTCCAGTACCGCCAGTTCCAGTATTTCACCGGAATCTCGCTGGGCCTGCGCGAACATTTTGCCTGCCTCATCGGCGAACTGGCCGATCGGGACGAACTCGGCCCCGGGCGATTTGTTGTCGACATCGGATCGAACGATGGCTCCCTTCTGCGTCTCGCGAAGGACCGGGGCGCACGTGTGCTCGGCATCGATCCGGCCATCGACATCGCCACTGCCGCGACAAAGGCCGGCATTCCGACACTGGCGGAGTTCTTCGACGCTGATCTAGGGGCCGACATCGCCACCAAGCACGGCCGGGCAAACGTGGTCATTTCCAACAACACCATCGCCAACATCGACGATCTTGGACCGCTCTTCACCGGCATCGGCGCCGTCATGGCGGAAGACGGACTGCTGGTGATCGAGACTCAATATGCCCTGGACGTGCTCACAAAGACCCTTCTCGACGTGATCTATCACGAACACGTCTCCTATTTCGCCGTGAAGCCGATGCGTGGCTTTCTGGCGCAGCGCGGCTTCGAGCTCATCGGCGCGGAGAGGATTGCCCCCAAGGGGGGCTCGATTCGTTTCGTCGCACAGCGCAAAGGCGGTCCGCGGCCTTTGTCACCAGCCATCGCCGCGCTGATCGCCGAAGAGGAGGCCGCAGGATGTTACGACGGGCGCCTCTTCGCCGAATTCAACACGCGCATTGCCGAACTCGGTCGCGGCATACGCGACCGTCTCGAGCACGCACGGACAAAAACCGGGCGCGCCCTCGCCTATGGCGCGTCCGTCGGCTGTGCCGCGCTCGTGCATTACTTCCGGCTGGGCACGCTCATCGACGCGACCTTCGACGATACGCCCCTTACCAACATCTTGCACACCGGCGAAAGAGACATTCCCGTCCTGACCGGGCGCCAACTTGGCAATGAGATGCCGTCCGACGTGCTCGTGCTGGCGTGGCGTTATGCCAATCCGATCGCACGTGGACAGCAACGTTTTCTCGCGGCCGGCGGACGATTTTTCCGCGCACTGCCGGATCTCGCCTTCGTAGACGGAAGCGACACGACACCGCCGGGAGCCTGATGCTCGGTATCATCACCTCATGAGACATAAGGTTCGACTGTTATGACAGGCTTGAGCGATCTCACGGTTGTCGCCGACGTCGGCGCCCGATACGGCATTCATCCGAGCTGGAACGGCTTTGATGCGCCTTTGCGTTACATTGCATTTGAGCCCGACGCGGAAGAGGCCGAACGGCTCCGCAATCAGTATCCGG
>DASXJV010000008.1:0-22531 GCA_036497205.1 Bradyrhizobium sp. | reverse complement strand
GTAGCCAAGCCCCGAGCGGTGGATGTTGGAAACACAATTGCGTTCGGCGTCGGTGAGGCCCGGCCTCGGCGCGAAGGTTAGATACGCGCCGAGACTATCGGGGGCGGACAGGCCCGGCCGCTCGCCAATCAACATGACAATCATGCGCGCCCCAAGAATGGCGCCGATCTCATCGCCCAGTGCGACCCGCGCGCCCGATGCCAGCACGGCATGGCCGATTTCGATCCCATCGACGGCCAGTTGCGGAATGAGGCTTCGGACGAGTTTGATCGCGTGAGCATTGACCGCCATCGGCGACAAGCCATCGCCGACGGCGATCGCAAGCTGGCACGAGTTGCCGTTGTGGCTCGCCAGCAGATGCTGCGAGGCCGCATCGAGCGTTCGTCCGAGGTCGGGACGCCTGAGATAGTCCTTCCGGTTGCGTGCACGGCTGGATACATCAAATGCCCCGAGACCAAGATCGCCGAGGCCTGAGATCAGAGCGGGAATATCGAAGGCGGCATGAACCGCGTCGCGGGCACGCGCGTGGTCCAGCGTAAATTCGAGCAACGCTTTGGTCGGCATGCTCGCGCCCGCCCGGCCAAGCCCGACGCGCGCCGGGGTGAGGTCCCGCAAGTCCCTCAGCGAACGGGATGACGGCGCCGGCGTTTTCATTCTTTGTTACTCGGCAGGAACGGACGCTTCGCGCAGCCGCATCGAATAGTTCGATGCGTTTTGCTGGCCGACCGAGGCCGCGCGCGCGAACATGATCAGGTGATGTCCGATCATCGCCACGGATATCAGACCTTCGATGTCGCCATTCCTCAGGCGCGACAACGCAAATTTCCAGAATACTTTCCTGTAGTCGCCCAGCACGCCGACCTTCCAGAAAATGTTACGGAGCATGATCAGCCCGCGCTTGATATTGACCCAGGTTCTCTGCTGCGCGGTCGCTGGCAGCGGCAGCCGGTTGGCGTAGGTGAAATCCACCTGATGCTGGTAACGCGCATACAGTTTTTCCGGCTGGTAGGCGATCTCCATGCATTTGCGCCATGAACTGATGACATGATCATAGGGTAGCCGGAAATCGACGTTGGAATCGCGGGTCTCGTCGTCGATCAGTCGATTTTCGCGCTCGAGGCGGTCCCACAACGGTGTTTTCGGGAGCGCCTGCAGGAGATTGATCGTCAGCAATGGAATCTTCGATTCATCGACAAAGGCGAGCAATGCTTCGCCGGTCTCCGGCTTGTCCGTATCCAAGCCCATGATGATGCCGGAGACAACCTCCATCCCGTATTTGTTGATGGTATGAACACCTTCCAGAATGGGGACCATCATGTTGTGGTCCTTGTGCATCGCCTTCAGTGCATCGGGATCCGGAGTCTCGATGCCGCAGAAGATCGTGACGAAGAACGCCTCGCGCATTTTCTCGAGGATCTCCGGCCGTTTGGCGATGTTGAGCGTCGCCTCGCAGGCCAGCCGTATGACGTAGCCGGTTTTTTTCTGCCACTCGATCAGATGCGGCAGCAGGTCGACCGCCGCCTTTCTGTTGCCGATGAAATTATCGTCGACGAAATACACCGAGCCCGTCACCCCGCATTCGAGCAATTTGTCGAGTTCGGCGGTGATTTGCCCCGGCGTTTTGAGACGCGGATTGCGACCGTAGAGTCCCGGGATATCGCAGAATTCGCACTGATAGGGGCAACCGCTGGAATACTGGATGCTGCCGAGAAAATACCGTTGGATGTCGGCGAGCTCATAGGCCGGAATCGGAAAGCTGGTCATGTCGAGACGCTCGGCGGTCTTCAGCACCACCTGTTGCGCAGGGCGCGACGGATCTCGCGCCAGCCGCGCGATCAGGTCGTCGGTCGCATCGCCCAACTCGCCGACATGGAGATAATCGAACCAGGGATAGTAATCCGGGCAGGCGCTGACCGAAGGTCCGCCGATCGCAACGGCCAGATCGAACGCATGCGCCCGGACGCAGATATCGTTCATCTGCTGACGCTGGATGTGCATGCCGCTGACCAGCACGGCCTCCGCCCATTTGAAGTCTTCGGTCGTGGCCGCACGGATGTTTTCGTCGATGAAGCGGACCCGCCAATTCGCGGGCAGATAGGCTGCAATCAGCAGCAGCCCCTGAGGGGGCATGAAAGCCTGAACGCCGTCGGTCAAGGGATAGGCATATTCAAATGTGCCGAAAGAAGACGTATAGCGCGGAAAGACGCACAGAATGCGCCGCACCCTCTCAATGCCGTCAGCTCTCATCAAATTTCCTCTGCGAGGTCTGGCAATTGCATAAGATTAAGCACGCCCCTTGAGGCTGGGCTACAAATTCCTCAAGATTGTGGCAGCGGTTCCATCCCCGGATGGCCGATTGGTTGCCCGCGGCGGGCTTTTACGCCCTCAGGCGATCAGTCGCGATGCAAAATCGGGCAGCAACCCCGTGTTGCCGGCGAGGCGGAAGTCGGCATCCGCAAGCCCGACGCGAAACAGCCATTGGTCGAACTCCGGAGCCCGCTTCAGGCCGAACAGATCGCGGACATAGAGCGCATCATGGAACGAGGTGGATTGATAATTCAGCATGACGTCGTCGGCTCCGGGCACCCCCATAATGAAGGAGACGCCGGCAGCGGCCAGCAGCGTCAGCAGATTGTCCATATCGTCCTGGTCGGCCTCGGCATGGTTGGTATAGCAGATATCCACGCCGAGCGGCAGGCCAAGCAGCTTGCCGCAAAAATGATCCTCGAGCCCGGCGCGGATGATCTCCTTGCCGTCATACAGATATTCCGGGCCGATGAAGCCGACCACGCTGTTGACCAGCAGCGGATCGAAAGCCCGCGCAACGGCATAGGCGCGCGCCTCGCAGGTTTGCTGGTCGACGCCGTGATGGGCGTTGGCCGAAAGCGCCGAGCCCTGCCCGGTTTCGAAATACATGACGTTGCCGCCGACCGTACCGCGCCGCAGCGACAGTCCCGCCTGATGGGCTTGCCTCAGAAGAGCGAGATCGATGCCAAAACTCCGGTTGGCAGCCTGTGTGCCCGCGACAGACTGAAACACCAGATCGACCGGCATGCCCTGATCGATCAATCCTAGCGTGGTCGTCACATGGGCCAGAACGCAGCTTTGTGTCGGTATCTGCAGCCGCGCAATGATGTCATCGAGAAGCCGCAGCAGCCCGCCGATGACGGCCGGATCGTCGCTTGCGGGATTGATGCCTATGCAGGCGTCGCCGGACCCCAATAGGACACCGTCGAGGACCGACGCGGTGATGCCCTTGGCGTCATCGAAGGGATGATTGGGCTGCAGCCGCACGCTCATCCGCCCGCGCAGGCCAATCGTGTTGCGAAAGGCTGATGTCACTTCGCATTTTTTTGCTACCAGGATGAGGTCCTGGTTGCGCATCAGCTTCGAAACTGCCGCGGCCATTTCCGCAGTGATCCCGCGCGACAATTTCTTGAGCGCTTCACCAGTAGCCGCGTCGGAAAGCAGCCAATCGCGGAACGACCCCACGGTCAGCGAGGATATGGCCGCGAAGGCTGACATGTCGTGAGTATCGACGATCAGACGGGTGATTTCATCGTCTTCGTAGGGAATGACGGTTTCATGCAAGAATTGTTTCAGGGGAACGTCGGCCAGCGCAATCCGCGCCGCGATCATTTGCTCCGCGCTATCGGCTGCGATCCCCGCCAGGCGGTCGCCGGAGCGCGGCGCCGTGGCCTTGGCCAACAGATCGCGCAGATCATTGAACACATAGCTGGCGGCATCGATGGTATGGCGATAGACCATGGCGGCTCCGGGCCATCAGCGCTTCAATGCGCACAACCAATAACTAGCCTTCGCCAAGACTATCAGCTGGAGAGATTCTAAGCAGCCCGTACGGTGGCGAGGAATTTGACCACCTCGGCCTTTAGGCGCTTGTTTTCGGTCGAAAGCAATTGCGCGGACGAGAGCACCTGGGAGGACGCCGTGCCGGTATCGCCGGCGCCACGGTTCACGTCGGCGATGCTGGTCGCGACCTGGGTGGAGCCAAGGGCCGCCTGCTGCACGTTCCGGGCGATTTCCTGGGTCGCGGCGCCCTGCTCCTCGATCGCGGCTGCGATCGCCGTGGCGATTTCCGAAACCCGCCCGATCGTGCCGCCGATCTCCTTGATGGCGAGCACCGAATCGTGCGTCGCCGTCTGCATTCCGGCGATCTGCGTAGAGATCTCGCTGGTGGCCTTGGCGGTCTGCGCGGCGAGCGCCTTGACCTCTTGCGCAACCACGGCAAAGCCCCGGCCGGCGTCGCCGGCGCGAGCGGCTTCAATGGTGGCGTTCAAAGCCAACAGATTGGTCTGCTCGGCGATCGTGGTGATCAATTTGGTGACGTCTCCGATGCGGCTTGCGGCGAGCGACAATTCAGCGATCCGGGCGTCGGTCTTTTGCGCCTGATCGACCGCTTCATTGGTGATCCTGTTGGAATCCGTCACTTGACGTCCGATTTCATTGATGGAGCCGGCCATTTCCTCCGTCGCGGCGGCGACCGATTGCACGTTGGTGGAGGTCTCCTCCGAGGCCGCGGCAACGACTGTTGAGAGTTGCTGGGTTGCCGCGCTGCTCTTGGTCAGAATAACGGCGGAGTTTTCCAATTCGTTCGACGCCGACCCGACATTCTCGACAATATCGCCGACCGCGGTCTCAAACCTCTCGGCCAGGGTATAAAGCTCAGCGCGGCGGGCGGCTGCCAGTTCGCGATTCTTTTGTTCACGTTCCGCGGTCTCGCGTTCGGCCTTGGCGATAGCCTCCACCTTGAAATCTTCGATGGCGTGAGCCATCTGGCCGACTTCATCGCGGCGGTCGAGGCCCGGCAGCTGAACTTCGAAATTCCCGACCGCGAGTTCGCGCATCGCCTTTGACATCGCGACTACCGGGCGGGAAATATTCCGGCCAATCAGGAACGAAACGACGATGCCGACGAAGGCCACCACCAGAAGCACGGCCGTCAGCGTCAACTGCTGCTGCTCCAGCTTGATCCCGGCACGTGCAATCTCACGATCCTTGCTGTCGTTGCTGCGCGCAATCAAATCGTCGGTCAGCCTCTCGATATCGGCAAAATTTCGTTCCGCGCCTTTGATAAACATCAGCGCCGAGCCCGCGTCGCCATCGGCCATCTCGATCGCGTTTTTCGATTGCTTGAGATAGCCTGCAACGGCAGCTTTCAGTTTTTCAAAGGCTTCCGCCTTTTCGCCCTGAGTGCCCTCGACTGCCTTCAAGGCGCTGGAAATCCCGGCCGCGGCGGCGGAGGCTTCCTTGGCGATGGCCGCAACCTTCTTCTCATCCTTTTCATTGGCCGCGGTGGCGGCGAGACGGTACAGTTTGGCATGCGCCGTCCACGCCGTGCTGGTCAGCTCGTTCGCAAGTTCCGATTGCCGGACCGGTCCCGAGACAAGCGCGTCGATCGCGGCCTGACTCGACCGCAGCGCCAGCAATGCGTCGACGCCGACACCGGCCAGAACCAGGATCAGAAACGCTGGCGCGAGCTGAACTTTCCAGGACAAGCCGATGTTTTTGATCCAGCCGAACATACCAACCCTTTCAATGCGACGAACGCTGCGCTACAATAACTGTCGCGTGTCAGGACTTGTAAATGCCTGAACATACGGCCGTGTTGTCCAGCTTCTCGCAGTACATCTCTTTCGGCTCGACTTTCTTGGTCACCGGATTGACGAACTTGTAGTCTTGCCAGAACGAAAGTTGCTTGCCCGCGAGTTCGACGCGCTCCTTGACGTAGAGCTTGCCATCGACATCCTGCGCATCGCTCATGTCCTTGCCGACAAACTTTTCGTTCGAGCCGTGAGCCAGCACCTTGCCGTCGAGCTGGTAGACGACGACGTATAGATCGCGATCGATGAATTTGCCGGCCTTGTTGGTAATTTCAGGATATGCCTTTTCAGCACCCTGCTCCTTGATGAAGGCCACCGCTTTTTTGACCATCGCGACAGCATCATCCTTGTTGGCGCCATCGCCCGCCATCGCGACTCCGAAAACAAGCGTGGCTGCAAAGGCAGAAATCAGCGACTTCCTTAACCAGATGTTCACTTTTTGTCTCCGGGGCAATTGGCTGGGTAGCGGGTCGCGCGACCGCGCACGTCAGAATTGTCACAAAAGAGCGAATCATCCGTTAAAATGCCTATACGTTAGATGTGACGGCCCGCTGCATAGCCTGATGACCAGGCCCATTGAAAATTGAAACCGCCGAGATGGCCGGTGACATCGACGACTTCGCCGATGAAATAAAGTCCCGGGACGGACCTGGATTCGAAGGTTTTCGAGGAAAGCCCTGATGTATCGATGCCACCCAGTGTGACTTCCGCAGTGCGATAGCCTTCGGTCCCGTTCGGCCTGACGCGCCACTGCTTCACCGCCGCGGCCACGTTCGCGAGCTGCGTGTCGGGGAAATCGGCGATCCGCTCCGGACCTCCAATCGTCTCCGCGATGGTCCGCGCGAGCCGCTTTGGAAGAAGGTCAGTCAGGGCGGTGGCCATCTCCTGCCTGGGATGATCGCCCCGTAATCTTTTCAGCCCGGCCAAAACCTCGATTCCCGGCGCCAAGTCGATGACGAGGTCATGGCCCTCATGCCAATAGGAAGATATCTGCAGGATTGCCGGACCGCTCAACCCTCGATGCGTGAAAAGCAGTGCCTCGTCGAAACGCATCTTGCCGCAACCCACGACGGCATCGACCGAAACACCCGCCAGATCCCTAAATCTAGCAAGCAATGCTGTGTCGAACGTCAAAGGCACCAGCGCCGGCCGCGGTGTCACTATCTTCAGACCGAATTGCTCCGCGATTTTGTATCCCAGTCCACTTGACCCCATTTTCGGAATTGAAGGACCGCCGGTTGCGACCACCAGGGATCGGCAACGAAAGTCGCCCTGATCGGACCTAACGACAAAGCAATTTTCGCCCTTCGAGACCGCGGAGATGCGCGCACCCAAGCGCAGTTGCGCGCGGGCCTTGCGGCACTCCTCCAGCAGCATGTCGATGATTTGCCGCGACGAGCCGTCACAGAATAATTGCCCTCGCGTTTTCTCGTGATAGGCAATTCCGTATGTCTCGGCCAACGCAATGAAGTCGCGCTGGGTGTAGCCGCTGAGCGCCGAATGGCAAAAACGCGGATTATCCGACAAGAAATTGGTTGGGCTCGTGTGCAGATTTGTGAAATTGCATCTCCCGCCTCCGGAAATACGAATTTTTTCGCCCGGCTGTCGCCCCTGCTCAAGTAACAGCACCGAACGTCCGCGTTGGCCGGCGACAGCAGCGCACATCAGGCCCGCAGCCCCTGCCCCGAGTATGATGACGTCGTAGCCATTGGAGGAGGAATTGCGATTCTCCGTCATTCTATCGGCAGCACATCGACCGCCACGCCAAGCTTTTGCTTGCGCGACCCCACGATGACGCCGTCGACCGGCGAGATTGGGGCCGGCCGCAGGCGAATGGTTTGAGGGCCGAGGTCGATCGGACGGTCATATTTGTCGTGCGTGACGGGATGTAGTGCGACGAAGATCGACACAGGATGATAACTCCAGCAGCTTTTTTAAGCTGAACACTGGTTTCAGTGTGGATCAAGCACTAACAACGAGTAACGATTGCCTATGTGAGGTCCGGAAATCGCTCCCCGACGAGTCGTCTCCGCGAACGCGTGAACCCATAGCCACCGGCCTTAGTTGTTGCGGAAGGTGTCTTCCGCACTGCCTTATCGATAGATCACGCGGTATGGGTCCCTGCTTTCGCGGGATGACATCCCCTACATCGTAGCCCCGAGCACCCATGGCGCGAATTCGGCACCGCCGAAGTCAAAGCTCTCGCTCTTGGTCGGCTGTCCAGAGGCGGTCTTCAGCATCAGGTCGAAAATGCGCTGGCCGCATTGCTGCACCGTCTCCTCGCCATCGAGGATAGTGCCGCAATTGACGTCCATGTCGTCTTCCATGCGCTTGAACATCGCAGAGTTGGTCGCAAGCTTGATCGAGGGCGCGGGCTTGCAGCCGAACACGCTGCCGCGGCCGGTAGTAAAGCAAACGAGATTGGCGCCGCCCGCCACCTGCCCGGTCGCGGCGACCGGGTCGTAGCCCGGCGTGTCCATGAACACGAAACCCTTCTTGGTGACCGCTTCGGCGTAGTTCACGACATCCACCAAATTGGTGCTGCCCGCCTTCGCCATCGCGCCGAGCGACTTTTCCAGGATCGTGGTCAGCCCACCGGCCTTGTTGCCGGGGCTGGGATTGGCGTTCATCTCGGCGCCTTCGCGGCCGGTGTATTCCTCCCACCAGCGCATCAGCGCCACCAGTTTTTCGCCGACCTCGCGGCTGACCGCGCGGCGGGTCAACAGATGTTCGGCGCCATAGGTCTCCGGCGTTTCAGACAGGATCACGGTGCCGCCATGCCGCACCAACAGATCGCTTGCAGCGCCCAGCGCCGGATTGGCGGAAACACCGGAATAGCCGTCGGAGCCGCCGCATTGCAGCGCCACGGTCAACTCGCTGGCCGATACTGGCTCGCGCTTCACATTGTTCGCATCGATGAGCGCCTCACGCACAAAGGCGACGCCGGCTTCCACGGTCTTGCGGGTGCCGCCGATTTCCTGAATTTCCAGTTCGCGCAACCGCCCTGCGAGCTTCTGTTCTTTCATCAGCCCGCCGATCTGGTTGACCTCGCAGCCCAAGCCCAGCACGACGACGGCAGAAAAATTCGCATGCCGCGCATAGCCGCCAAGTGTGCGGCGCAGGATCGTCAGCGGTTCGTCCTGCGTCATGCCGCAGCCGGTCTTGTGGGTGAGCGCGACCACGCCATTGACGTTGGGAAAATCGGCCAGCGGATTTTCACCGGTGAACGGATTCTTCTTGAAGATATCCGCGACCATGCCGGCGACATGCGCGCTGCAGTTCACTGAAGTGAGGATGCCGATATAGTTGCGGGTCGCGACCCGGCCATCGGGACGGCGGATGCCGTCGAACGTCGCGGGCAGATCGAAATTCGGCGTCGGCGTGACGTCGACGCCAAACGCATAATCTTTTGCGAAATCGCCCATGCCGCAGTTCTGGGTGTGGACATGCTGGCCCGGTGCGATCGACGATGTCGCAAAGCCGATGATCTGCCCGTAGCGGCGGATCGGCTCGCCGACCGCGATCGGCCTGATAGCAACCTTGTGGCCCGCTGGAATGCGCTCGACCGTGGTTACGCCGTCCGCCACGACGGTACCGGCAGGAATGCTCGAGCGCGCGATCAGCACGCCATCGTCGGGGTGCAGTCGGATGACAGGTGCTGGCGCCATGTGAGTCTCCTTGTGCTTAACAAACGGACCTTATCCTGAGGAGCAGGCCACCGGGTCCGCGCCAAGCGCGGCCCGATGATAAACTCCGCCTGCGTCTCGAAGGATGGCCGCAATGCGCAATGCCGTGCTTCGAGACGGCCTTTCAGGCCTCCTCAGCATGAGGGCATTGTACACAGATCAGTCACGCCTTGCCGTTCGAATCCTTGCGGGTCTGCGCAACCTGCATCTTGGCGTAGGTCGCCATCAGTCCGCTTTCGTTAGACAAGGTCACGAGCTTGAAGCCCATGTTGATCGCTTTCGCCGCACCAACCGCACCACTGCAGTGAATGCCAGGAAAAATGCCGCGCTTGCCGCATTCCTTTACGAGCTTTTCGTAGATCTTCATGATCTCGGGCTCTTCACGGTCGAGCTTCGGCACAAGACCGTAGGAGAAGCCGAGGTCGGACGGACCGACATAGACGCCGGCGATACCGTCGACGTCGAGAATGGATTCCATGTTCTCGACCGCGGTCTTGGTCTCCATCATCGGAATGCACAACGTCTCGGCGTTCGCAGTCTCCTGATAGGTGCCTGCCGAACCGTACATGCCCGATCGGATCGGGCCGTTGCTGCGGGTGCCGCGCGGCGGATACTTGCAATAGGAGACGAAGTTTTCGGCTTCTTCCTTGGTGTTGATCATCGGGCAGATCACGCCATAGGCGCCGCCGTCCAGCACCTTGCCGATGATGCCGGGCTCGTTCCAGGGCACGCGGACCATCGGCGTCACCGGATGGGCGTGCATCGCCTGAAAGCATTGCACCATCGACAGGTAATCCTGCACGCCGTGCTGCATGTCGACGGTGACGCTGTCGAACCCGCACTGCGCAATCACCTCGGCCGAAAATCCCGATGGAATCGCGAGCCAGGCATTCACCACGGCCTTGCCCGAAGCCCAGACTTTCTTGACGTTATTTGCCATTAGTCGCGTTTTCCTTTTTTGTCGTTTGTTGTCGTCCGTCGATTTCCTTGAACGGCCCGATCGGCTAGCTCACAGCCCGTTGTATGCTCACCTCGCTCACACCGACTTCGCGGGCGGTGTTGACTATCGCCGCCCAGGTATCATCAGGCAAGGGCACGCCGTTTTTGATGCGCTCGGCGCGCATCTTTGCTTCCGGCTCGCCCGGGATCAGCACGGCATCGGTACCGGCGGCCGGCTTGGTGTCTTTGAAGTAGGTGACGTAACGCGAAATCTCGCCATCGAAGAAATTGCTGGTATCGACCACCTTGGGATCGACATAAACAGCGAACATGCCGTTGGCGAAGCGCCGGTTCGGCCCGGTGGCGCCGGTGCCGGTCAGCGCGCCGCCGAGCAACTCGCAGATGAAGGCCAGACCCGAGCCCTTGTGCTCGCCGAAGGCGCGGATCGCGCCCTTGCCCTGGCTATGGTCGCGCGGACCCTCAGCGCTGTGCGGTCCGTACAAAACCGCAGGGTCTTCGCTCAAGCTGCCGTCGAGATCGATCAGCGCGCCTTTCGGCAGCTTCTTGCCGCCGCGGCTTGCGACCAGCACCTTGCCTTCGGCGACGATCGAGGTCGCGAAATCCAGCACGATCGGCCGCTGCCCATTGCGCGGAATGCCGACGCAATAGGGCGCCGTCGACAGCCGCCGCTCGACGCCACCATAAGGCGCCACCAGCACCGAGCCTGCGGCATTGACGAAGTGAACCGACACCAGTCCTTCGGCTGCGGCCATTTCGGCCCAGTCGCCGACGCGGCCGATATGCCCGGCATTGCGCAACGCTACGGCGGACAGACCGGCGGCTTTGCATTTTTCGATGCCGATCTTGACGGCCTGCGGCGCAACCGTCTGCCCGTAGCCGAACTTGCCATCAACCACCGCCAGCGACGGCGTATCGACGACGAGCTCGACGGTTTGATCGGGCACGACCGAGCCCATCTTCTTCCACCTGATATAGACAGGCACCCGGATCACGCCGTGACTGTCATGCCCCGTAAGATTTGCGGTCGTGAGATACGTCGCGATGCGGCTGGCTTCTTCAGGCGAAGAGTCTGAATGGGCAAAAACTTCCGCAACGAAGTTGATCAGATTTTGAACCTGTACGGTGACCATAGTCAGTCGCTCTCCTCAGGGCCTGCTCCAGCTTCGCTGAATCGGACCCTTCGTTTATTATTTTGCTTGAGCATGATCTTTTCCGAAAACCGGCATCCACTTTCCGGGATCATGCTCTAAGCGCTTGCCTTGGCATGACCGCCGAGATAGGCGGCAGCGATAGCTTCGTTGCCCCACAACTCGTCGGGCTTGCCACCCAGTACGATGCGGCCGGTTTCCAGGACGTAGCCGTGATCGGCGACCGAAAGTCCCATGCGGGCGTTTTGCTCGACCAGCAAGACCGTGGTGTTGCGCCGGATCTCCGAGATGATCCGGAATACCGCCTGCACGATGACAGGCGCGAGGCCGAGCGAAGGCTCATCCAGCAGCAAGAGGCGCGGCTTCGCCATCAAGCCGCGCGCCACTGCGACCATCTGCAACTGTCCGCCCGACAAGGTCCAGCCGAGCGCATTGGAAAATGACCTGATGTCCGGAAACAGGTCGAACATGGCATCGGCTTCGCGCGACAATTCTGCTTTCCCGACCCGGCGATTCGACCCGCCGAGCATGATGTTTTCCTTTACCGACAGGCCGGGAAAGACCCGCCGGCCCTCGGGAACGTGAGAGATGCCGAGACGCACAATGGCCTCCGGCCCAAGACCAGCGATCGACTTGCCGTCGAACACAATTTCGCCTGCCGCCGGCTTTGCCAGGCCTGAGATCGCCCGCAGCGTCGTCGATTTACCGGCACCGTTGGCGCCGAGCAGCGTGACCACCTGCCCCTCATCGACGCTGATCGAGACGCCGCGCAAAGCTTCGATCTCTCCATAGAGCACAATCAGATCGTTGATTTCGAGCAACGGCATTATTCGGTCCCGAGATAGGCGGAGACGACATCGGGATGGCGCAGCACCGCCATGGATTCGCCGTCCGCGATGCGGCGTCCGAAATTGAGCACGGTGATGTGCTGGGCGGCCTCGCTGACCAGCGTCATGTCATGATCGATGATCAGGATGGTCAGGCCCTGGGCGGCGATGCGTTTGAGCAACTCGTGAAGCGCGAGCTTCTCGCTCGAGTTCAAGCCGGCCGCTGGTTCGTCAAGCAGAAGCAAGGTCGGATTAGCGGCGAGTGCGCGCGCGATCTCGATCAATCGCTGATGCCCATAGGAAAAACTTGAGATCAATTCGTTGGCGCGGCTGCCCAAGCCGACGAAGGTCAGCGCCGACATCGCCCTCTCGTTTAGCGCGTCTTCTCCACCCTTGCCGATCAGCGCATTACCGGGCCGCTCGGCGCCTATCACCACGTTTTCCAGCGCGGTCATCGAGCGGAACAGCCGGATGTTCTGGAACGTTCGTCCCATCCCCGCGGCCGCACGCTGATGCGGGGGCAAATCGGTCACGTCGGTGCCGTCGAGGATCACCCTGCCGGCCGTGGCCTTGTAGAGCCCGGAGAGCACGTTCAGCGTGGTGGTCTTGCCGGAGCCGTTCGGCCCGATCAGGGCGTGGACGCCGCCGCGCCTGACCTCGATATCGACATCATCGACAGCCTTGAGGCCGCCGAAATACTTGGAGAGACCTTTGACCTCGAGAACCATCGCGCCACCAACGGTCGCCGGAGCCAATTGCAGCGCCGGACCCGCGGCACGCACCTTGGCCTTGGCGCGCCAGCGCTCGGTCGCGATGTTGACGAACCCCCAGATGCCATCGGGCATATAGCGGATGATAAGGATCACGGACAATCCGTAGATCGCCAGATACAGTCCGGGAACGCTTTTCAGGAACCGCAGCCATTCCGGAATCAGGATCAGCAAACCGGTGCCGATCGCCGATCCTATCGGCGACGCGACGCCGCCGAGCAACGACATCGTGAGGAACACGACCGACTCGGCGAACGAGAACTGATCCGGGCTGACATAGGCGAAACCGCCCGCGAAAAGACCGCCGGCCAGTCCGCCCAACACCGCGCTGAGCGCAAAGGCGGAAACCTTGGTGCGAAATACGTCAATGCCGACGACGCCGGCCGCAAGCTCGTTATCGCGCACCGCGCGCATGGCGCGCCCCAGCCGCGTATCCGATAAATGCCAGACGACATAGCCAACCAGCGCCAGCATGGCGACGCAAAAGGCAAGATACGCCTGCGCGGATTGGAACAGATCGGGCCTGCCGATCCGCGATACGCCGTCCGGGCCATGGGTCAGCCAGATCGTGTTGATCATGACCAGCGTGACGATCTGCTGGAACGAAATCGTCACCATCGCCAGATAATGCCCGCCGAGCCGCAGCGTCGACATGCCCAGCAACGCGCCCGCCAAAAGCGCGATGACACACCCACCCGCAAGACACAGCCAATAGCTGAGATGGTAGTCCGCCGTTCCCAAGCCGACGGCATAGGCGCCCAAACCAAAAAACGCCGCTTGCGCCAGATTGATCTGCCCGCACAGGCCGAGCACGACCGAGAGACCGAACACCGCGATCGCAAAGGTTGTCGCCTGCATCAGGATATTGTGGATATAGCCGTCGAACTGCATCGTGGCGGCGAGCGTCACCATGATCGCGGCGCCGATGAAATACGGCAGGTGACGCAACAGCAGCGGTTTTGAGCGGGGCGTGGCCGCGGCGATCGGCATGTTCTCGCTGGGGGCGCTCATGCCTTCTCCGCGACGCGTTCGCCGAAGATGCCTTGAGGCCGGAACACCAGAAACAACACCAGCACGAGGAATGCAAACCCGTCCTTGTAGGGCACTGAAATGTATGCCGCGCCGAAAGTTTCGATGATGCCGAGCGCCAGCCCGCCGATGATCGCGCCGGCGACGTCGCCGAACCCGCCGATGATGGTGGCGGCGAAGGCTTTGAGCGCGATCGTCGATCCCATCTGGATCGAGACGAACAGGATCGGCGCCACCAGAATGCCCGCGAGACCGCCGAGTACCGCCGAGTAGATGAAGGTGATCATGATCATGGTCGAAACGGAGATGCCGAGCAGCGACGCCATCTCCTTGTCCTGCGATGTCGCCTGCAGCTTCTTGCCGAGCATCGTGTGCTCGAAGAACCAGTAGTTGAAGACAACCAGGATCATCGTCACCGCAATGATCAGCAGATACTGGCTGTCGAGATAGACCGGCCCGAGCTGGATGCCGGGGGTCTCGAACCAGCCCTCAAGCACCTGCGGTTGCGGACCGTAGATCGCGAGCACGGAATTGGCGAGCAGGATCGACGCGCCGATGGTCGCGATGATGACCGGCAGGAACGTGCGGTGACGCAGCGGATAATAGACGCCGAGATTGAAGATCGCACCTAGCAACGCCATGCCGGCCAGCGCCAGCAGGAACGACAGCCAGTACGGCCACCCCAGATCGACGGCGAACACCACCATCAGGTACGCCGCGACCATCGAGAATTCGCCTTGCGCGAAATTCACCACGTTGGTGGCGCGGAAAATCAGCACGAAACCGAGCGCGACCAGTGCATAGACCGCGCCAATGCCGATACCGGTGAACAACAATTGTAGTGCGAGATCCATGGAAACGCTCGGTTAAGAGAAGCTGCAATCCGTTTCCGGCTACAGAATTCGCTTGGAGGGCCTTTGACGACTGACGGCAACGCGGTACGGCGCTGCTCATCGAACTCCGGATCGAAAACGCGCCGACCCCTCCGCATCAGGAGAAGCCGGCAACGCGATCAATCGTTGAAGTCGATGTGCTTGTCGTAAACGATCGTCCCCTTCTCGTTCCTTACGACGTTGTAGCCATGCAAACCGTCGCCATTCTGGTCGAAATTATACTCGCCTTCCGCGCCAGGAAATTTCTTTAGCGAGAGAATCGCCTCGCGGATTTTCCCGGGATCGGTCGAGCCCGCCTTGTTGATCGCCGCCGCCAGGATGGTGACGGCATCGTATGGCCAGGCGCTCTGGTTATCCGGCGCGGTCTTGTAGGCGTCGCGATAGGCCTTGCCGAAGGCCTTCGAAGCCTCGCTGGACTCTTCCGCGTAGTCTGCAACGCCATAGGTGCCATACAGCGCCGGACCCGCCAGCTTGGTCGACGAAACCGCCACCACCGAAGGCGATCCTACCCAGGGAATGTTGACGCCGAGCTGGCGCAACTGCCTGGCGAAAATGCCGAGGTCATTTTCGAACGTGAAATAGGTGCCGAGAACGTCCGCGCCCGATTGCTTCACGGCCAGCACGACCGGCGTGAAATCCTGGCTCTGGTTGGCATAGCCCTGATCAAGAACCGCCGGGGTGCCGAGTTTTTCGAGCGCCGAGGCCAAGGCCTTTCCGCCTGCCGTCCCGAACGCATCAGTCGAATGAACGATTGCCCATTTCTTCTTGCCGAGCGTGTTGACGCCGTAGTCGGCGATGACACGACCGGAATAGCTGTCGTTGGGGCGGAAGCGGAACAGCCATGGATTGCCCATGTGGGTGAGGGTGGGATCGGTTCCGCCGATCATCACCGGCTTGCCGAGTTTCAGAACATCTGGCGCCATCGCATGCACCTGAGTCGAGCGGATCGAACCCAGGAATCCAACGATGTCTGGCTGCGCGGCAAGTTTCGAAAACGCCAGCACAATGCCCGGATTGGTGGTCTGATCGTCCTCGATGACGAGTTCGACCTGCTTGCCGAGTACGCCGCCGGCCTTGTTGACCGCGGCGAGCGCAAGCTTCGCACCGTTCTGCGCCCAAAGCCCCTGCTCGGCCGCAGGACCTGTGACGGGCACGCACATGCCGATCTTGATGGTCGCGCCCTGAGCGCGCGCGCTGCCGACAACGTAAGGTGCGGTAATACCGACGGCCAATCCGGCCGCGAAATCGCGTCTCGTAAGCTTCATCCATTCCTCCTGTGAGGCCAACTTTAGCGCTGGCCTTCTTTAAGTTTATGAGTTCAAGCGAAAAACCCTCCGTGTGTCTACGGCGTGTCGCCCCGAGAGTAAATTGATTATCGCATCAATTTCCGCGCTCGCATGCTCTAGCTTGGTCAAATTGATGAGCGCCCGCCTTGCCTTGCTCAAGCGACAAGCAGCTCCCGAGCCATGCGGTGCGTTCACGGCATCATGCAAATTTGCGCCCGCTCGAATTCGCCAATCTCGGCACTTTCTTCGCCACTGACGGACAACTTGGAGAGATACCGGCGACATGATTCAAGCCGACGATGATCCGTATGGTACCGTCAGCTGTTATTTCACCTGATGTCGCCCTGAAGAATCCTTTGGAGTGTTCCGGACATGCCGCATTTCACCCTTGAATATTCAGCCAACCTCGATCAGCACGTCGATATGGGCGCGGTCGTCGAGGTGGTCCGCAAGGCTGCGGCAGAAACCGGGATTTTTCCGCTCGGCGGCATTCGTGTCCGAGCGATCCGCTGCGAGCACTACGCCATTGCCGACGGCCGGCCGCATTTCGGTTTTCTCGATATGGTGCTGCGTCTTGGCGAGGGGCGCGATGTTGCGACCCGCAAGAAAGCCGGCGAGCATATTTTCCGCATCCTGTCCGACCATCTCGATCCCGTCTTTGCTGCAATCAAGTTCGCGCTGTCATTCGACATGCAGATCAACGACAAGGAAACCAGCTGGAAGCGCAACAACATCCACGAGCAGCTTGAGGCCGAAGCATAAGCGCGCGCATCCCGGAATAATGATAGCAGTCTTGTCGCCGCCGCATTAAGGACATCGCATGCCCGTGCCGCAACATATCTTCGATCCGCCATTCAACATCATCAGGTGCAGCCATCTAATCCTCGACGTGGTGAATCTGAATGCCAGCCGCGAGTTTTACGAAAATTCCGTTGGGCTGCATGTTGAGGACCGTGATGACAAGGCGGTCTACTTACGCGGCAGCGAGGAGCATCAACATCACTCGCTGGTGCTGCGCAAGGCGGATAACGCCGCCTGCAACCGCCTTGGATTCAAGGTCGGCAACGAGCAGGATCTCGACAAGGCCGCGGCGTTCTTTTCGGAGAACGGGATCACTTACGCGTTTGCGGAGCAACCGTTCCAGGGACGCACCTTGCAATTCACCGATCCCTTTGGCTTTCAAATCGAGCTTTATGCCTCGATGGACAAGCGTCCGCATCTGTTGCGCCGCTATGATCTCTATAAGGGCTGCCATCCGCAACGGCTCGACCACTTCAACGTGTTCGCCGCCGAGGTTCAGGACACCGTCGACTTGTACGCGCGGCTGGGTTTCCGGCTGACCGAATACGGCGAGGAGGATGGGCCGCAGGGCCGCATCGCCGCGGCGTGGATGCATCGCAAGGGCAATGTGCACGACCTCGCCATCACCAACGGTGAAGGCCCTCGGCTGCATCATTTCGCCTATTGGGTGCCGACCGCGATGAACATCCTGCATCTGTGCGATGTGATGGCCTCGAGCGGCTTACTCAAGAACATCGAACGCGGGCCCGGCCGCCACGGCATTTCAAATGCATTCTTCCTTTACATCCGCGACCCCGATGGCCATCGCCTGGAACTCTACACCAGCGATTACTTCACCATGGACCACGACCACGAACCGATGCGCTGGTCGCTGAAGGATCCGCGGCGGCAAACCCTGTGGGGCGCGCCGGCGCCGCGTTCCTGGTTCGAACAGGGATCGCCGTTTCCGGGACAGGCAATTCGCGAACCGCTGTTTATCGCCGATGTTACCATTGCGGATTAGTATGCACGTTCGAATGTCACTCACTGCGATCAAATGGGGGTTTGATGAAAAAGCTTTCGCTCACCACAGCGGCATCGATGCTGGGCCTTGCGCTGGTCATGCCGCCGATGACTGATCTTCAGGCCGCTGAACTGAAGATTTTGGCTGGCGGCTCCATGACTGGTTCGCTGAACGAACTTGGCCCTCAATTCGAGCGCGCCTCCGGCCACAAGCTTGTCATTCACTTCGATTCCACTCCCAACCTGATCAAGCAAGCCACATCGGGGGCACCATTCGACCTTGCTGTGGTGCCGGTCGATGTTTTCAAGGATGTCGCCGCGAAGGCCCGCTTCGTCGCCGGGCCGACTATCGATATCGCCCGCGTCGGCTACGGCGTCATTGTCCGAGCCGGCGCTCCGAAGCCCGACGTAAGTACGCCTGACGCGCTGAAACAGACGCTGCTCGATGCGCCATCCATCGCCTTTGTGCCGGAAAGTGCGGCTGGCGCCTATGTCCTGAAGACGTTTGATCGGCTCGGCATCAGCGAGGCGATAAAAGCCAAGACCAAGCCGCAGACCGCCCCGGCCCAGATCGCTCCCGCGGTCGCCAAGGGTGAGGCTGAGCTCGGAGTGTTTCTCGTCAACGTGTTGATCGCCCCCGGCGTCGAACTGGCCGGCTCATTTCCCGCTGAGCTGCAGCAGGAACTGGTCTTCACCGCCGCCATCGCGGCGGACAGCAATGACGCAGAAGCCGCCAAAGCATTCATCACCTTTCTCACTACTTCCGCCGCCGCTGCCGTCATCAAGGCCAAGGGCATGAATCCCGGCTGAGGCGGTCCGCGCCCTGCAGACGGGATGACAACTTCACGACTGCCCGTTATTGGACACTTCATGGCCTGCCACCGCATCGCAACCTTTTCCGTCGACGGATCGACCAGATACGGCGCTGTGGTCGAAGGCGGAATCGTCGATCTCTCCGCGCGCTTCGGCACGGAATATCCGACGCTACGCGAAGCGATCGCCGCCGGCGCGCTGATAACACTTGCCGAAGATGCCGCGCGGCGCGCGCCGGACCATGCGCTGGATGCAATCACCTGGCTGCCGCCGATCCCGGCACCGGAGAAAATCATCTGCATCGGCGTCAACTATCCGGACCGTAACGCGGAATACAAGGACGGTCAGGACGCGCCGAAATATCCCAGCATGTTCCTGCGCACCCGGCGCTCGTTTGTTGGCCACCTGACGCCGCTGGTTCGCCCGCGCGCCTCAGCGCAGCTCGATTACGAGGGCGAAGTGGTTCTCGTCATCGGCAAGGCAGGGCGGCACATCACTGAGAGCGCGGCACTGGATCACATCGCGGCGGTCACGCTGTGCAATGAAGGCACCATCCGCGACTGGGTCCGGCACGCGAAATTCAATGTGACGCAAGGCAAGAATTTCGACTGTACCGGCAGCCTTGGCCCATGGCTCATTCCCTATACCGTTGAATCGCAGATCGCGGATATAAGGCTGACGACGCGGGTCAACGGCGAGACGCGGCAGGACGACCGTACCGGCCGGCTGATCTTCGGCTTCCGCTACCTGATCAATTATATCTCGACGTTCACGACGCTCGTGCCCGGCGATGTCATCGTGACGGGAACTCCGACCGGCGCCGGAGCGCGGTTCGATCCACCACGTTATCTGAGGCCCGGCGATATTATCGAGGTCGAGGCTGACAATATCGGCGTGCTGCGCAACGGCGTGATCGACGAGGCCTCCTGAATTTGTTCGCGAGCGATTGGACAATGCAATGACTTCAACTTCCGGCGGCGAAGCGATCGTGGACGGTCTCGTCGCGCATGGTGTCGACACCGTGTTCGGCCTGCCCGGCGCACAGATCTACGGCCTGTTCGACGCGTTTCAGCAGGCGCAGTTGAAGGTGATCGGCGCACGCCACGAGCAGGCCTGCGGCTACATGGCCTATGGCTACGCGCGATCCACCGGCAGACCTGGCGTGTTCAGCGTGGTGCCCGGTCCCGGCGTGCTGAACGCGGGCGCGGCGTTACTCACCGCATTCGGATCGAACGAACCGGTCCTCTGCCTGACCGGACAGGTGCCCACGCAATTCCTCGGCAAGGGCCGCGGCCATCTCCATGAGATGCCGGATCAACTCGCGACGCTACGAACGTTCGTGAAATGGGCCGACCGCATTGAATATCCCGACGCCGCGCCAACGCTGGTCGCGCGCGCCTTCCAGGAAATGATGTCGGGGCGCCGCGGACCCGTCGCACTGGAAATGCCTTGGGATGTGTTCACGCAGCGCGCGAAAACCGGCGTATCGAAGGTATTCGATGCCTTTCCGGCGCCGCAACCCGACACCGAACACATCAAAGCGGCCGCCGCATTGATCGCCGACAGCAAGACGCCGATGATCTTTGTCGGCAGCGGCGCTATTCATGCGCGCGATGAAATTCTCGAGCTTGCGGAACTGATCGACGCGCCGGTGGTGGCGTTCCGGAGCGGCCGCGGCATCGTCTCTAACGCGCATGAACTGGGGTTGACGATGGCGGCGGCCTATCGGCTCTGGCCGCAAACCGATCTCATGATCGGGATCGGCACCCGCATGGAATTGCCGACGATGTTCCGCTGGCCGTTTCGCCCTGATGGCCTGAAATCCATTCGTATCGATATCGATCCCTCGGAAATGCGAAGGTTCGCGCCGGACGCCCCGGTGATTGCCGATGCGCAGGCCGGCACAAGCGAGCTGCTGACCGCGATCAGAAAGGCAGGCTATAGGAAAACGAGTGGCCGCCGCGCCGCGATCCGCGAAGCCTCGGCATCGGCGCTAGAGCAGATTCAGAAGATTCAGCCGCAGATCGCGTATCTCAACATCCTGCGCGAGGTGCTGCCGCCACACGCCATCGTCACCGACGAGTTGTCGCAGGTCGGCTTCGCCTCCTGGTACGGCTTTCCGGTATACCAACCGCGCACTTTCATTACCTCAGGTTATCAGGGCACGCTCGGCTCGGGCTTTCCCACCGCGCTCGGCGCCAAGGTCGCGCATCCGGATCGGCCGGTGGTCGCGATAACCGGTGATGGCGGCTTCATGTTCGGCGTGCAGGAACTTGCCACCGCGGTTCAGTTCAACATCGGCGTGGTTGTGCTGGTCTTCAACAATAACGCCTATGGCAATGTGCGGCGCGACCAGCGCGAGCGTTTCGACGGCCGAGTGGTGGCATCCGATCTGGTCAATCCGGATTTCGTCAAGCTTGCGGAATCCTTCGGCGTCGGAGCTACGCGCGTGACATCGCCCGAGACATTTCGCTCCGCGCTGGAAAAGGCGCTGGCGGACGGCGGACCCTACCTCATCGCCATCGAAGTGCCCAAGGACTCCGAAACCAGCCCGTGGGAGTTCATTCATCCGGCGAAGCCGTGAATTAAATACGGTCATTCCGGGGCGCGCGTCAGCGCGAACCCGGAATGACAAGAAAAATAATTCACGAGCTTCACCGCACCTTGCGGAAGGTCAGATTGATGCGCCGCCGGCCCATCAAGGCGTGCTCGCCGTCCGCGAGCGCCGCGACGCCGTGAAACGCGAGCCGCGCCGGCCCGCCCCACACGACGATGTCGCCGTGCTCCAGCCGAAACCGGCGCGGTTTGTCACTGCGCTTCAATCCGCCGAACAGGAAGATCGCGGGCAGGCCTAACGAAACCGAGACGATCGGCGCGTTGAAGTCGTACTCGTCCTTGTCCTGATGCAAGGACATCCGCGCACCCGGCTGGTAACGATTGATCAGGCACGCGTCCGGCGAGAACCCGTTGAAGCCCCCATGATTGGCCGCCTGCTCGGCGAGTTCGCGAAACGATGGCGGCATCGCCGGCCACGGTCTTCGCGTCTCGGGATCGTTGGCATCGTAGCGATAGCCGCTGCGATCTGTGACCCAGCCAACGCCGCCGCAATTTGTCATCGCCACCGACATCTGATAGCCGCCCGGCGTCACCATGTGGCGAAATGGCGCCTGCTCGACGATATCGCGCAAGTCAGCGATCAGATCGGCTTCGAACGTATTCGCGAGACCGCGCAGCAGCACGGCGCCCTCCGCCATCGATTCCTGCGAGGGACGCACATCGGGAACGCTTGCAAATAAATCCGCGGTCAATGGGCCCGCACTCACTTCGCGTCGTGAAAGATCACGCCGAGGGTATGGCGATGGCCAGAGCGGATCCGGCTCACGCCATGACGCAAATTGACGCGATAGAATCCGCGCGTCCCCTGCACCGGCCTGTGATGCACAGCAAAGGCCACCGCATCGCCCTGAGCGAGCGGCACCACTTCCGGGCGTGACTGCATTCGTGGCCGCTGCTCGGTGAGCACGAATTCGCCGCCGGTAAAATCGCGGCCCGGCTCCGACAGCAGGATCGCGACCTGCAGCGGGAACACGTGTTCGCCATAGAGATCCTGATGCAGGCAGTTGTAGTCGCCGGCGCCATATTGCAATAGCAGCGGCGTCGGCCGGGTCTGGCCGGCGGCATGGCAGCGCTTGAGG
>DASXJV010000007.1:0-4488 GCA_036497205.1 Bradyrhizobium sp. | reverse complement strand
CCGAGCAGGGTAAGCACTAACAGATCGGCAAAGAGCAGCGCTGTATCCATACTGCCGTTGGCGACCATGAGGACATAACCAAGCCCACTATCACCGCCGACGAATTCGCCCACCACAGCCCCGACTACGGCCAAAGTAATGGAAATTTTCAGCCCGGCAAAGATCGACGGCAGAGCGCTGGGCAGTCTTATTTTGACGAATGTCGCGCCAGCGCTGAGCCCCATGGAGCGCGCCAGATAGATCTTTTCGCGTTCGATCGAGGCCAGTCCGACGACCGTGTTGATGACAACCGGAAAGAAGGCGATCAAAAACGCGATCAGCACCTTCGGCACGATGCCGAAGCCGAACCAGACCAGCAGCAGAGGCGCGATCGCAACCTTCGGCATGGCCTGCGACGAGACCAACAACGGGAAGACGGAACGGGAGAACGGGGGCCAGAGAAAGATAGCCAATGAGAGCGGGACGCCAATCAAGATGCTGAGCATAAACCCAGCGGCGATCTCCGCGGCCGTAATCCAGGTGTTCGCCAGCAGCAGCTTCGCATGTGTGATCAGTGACAAAAGGATGAGGCTGGGTGGCGGCAGCAGAAATTGCGCGACGCCGAAAGCACGGGTGCCCGCTTCCCACAGCAGAAGGACCACAAGCACGAGAATGGCGGGGGACACGACGGACGAGACGCGGGCCCGCGCCTCGTGGCGAGCGAGGCTGTGCTGCACATTGGCTTCGACCTCCTCAATTGTGAGGCCGCGGCTTTCGCCCGCCGCCTTAAGTAGACCTCCCGATAGATTCTGCGCGCCGGCAACGGCATCGCGCATCGTCATGTTAACCTCAATGTTCCCGCAAGACGCCACGGCTCAACAGACAGTCGAGAATCTGCCGGCTGTAAAAAGCAAACTCCGGACTGTCGCGCATCACCAGCGTGCGAGGGCGGGGAAGATCAATCTTCACGACGCGATCGATCTTACCGGGCCGCGGCGTCATCACCACCACCCTGTCGGAGAGGAAAACTGCTTCGGCCACACTGTGGGTGATGAAGAGCACCGTTGCCCGGAATTCATTCCATATCCGCTGGATGTCGAGAACAAGCTGGTCCCGGGTCAGCGCGTCCAACGCACCAAACGGCTCGTCCATCATCAACTGCGGCGGATTGTGGATGAGCGCGCGACAGATGGAGACCCGCTGACGCATTCCCCCTGAGAGTTCTTGCGGATATTTGTCCTCGAACCCGGCGAGCCCAACGGCCGCCAGGAGCTCCCGTGCCCGGAGGGTGGCGCTCCCGCGATCGAGGCTCCTCGCCTCGGCCTGCAGCAAAATATTGTCGAGCGCCGTCCGCCATTCGAGCAGCACCGGGCTTTGAAAGACGATGCCGATGTCGGTGCGCGGCCTGCTGACTGGCTCGCCTTCCACGCGAATGACCCCGTTCGACGACGGCAACAGGCCGGCGGCAATCATCAGGAGCGTGCTCTTGCCGCAACCGCTGGGACCGAGAATCGACAGGAATTCGCCACGCTCCAGATTGAGCGACACCTGATCGAGCGCACGCACCGGCCCGTTGCGGGTCGCATAGACCTTGCTGAGATTTTCGACCGACAGGTAGTTTGAAGTCGTCGTCAAAGGCGAAGGCAAAGAAGCAGCTGTTGGACTCGGGCTGGGCGTCGCCACAGACTCAACCGTGCGCATGTGTTTCAGCTCGCGGTGCGCCGTTCATGAATCGCTCACGTCGTACTTCTTATCCTTCGATTGTCGTGCCTGCCGAAGCTGTCGTGCACATCACGTTTGTGGCGGTATGAAATCGGCACCGGTCGGGACGAATGCGTTGGTGAAAAGCTGTGCGGCCTCGATCGGCCCGGTCACGCCGCCGTATTTCTTGAGGACCTCGACGGTCGATTGCCAATCCTTGTCCGACATCCAACCGAGCGGTTTTCCGGCCGTATTGGGCGTGACCCATGTCTTCCAGGAGAGCTCCATTTCTCGCTTCGAGATCGCCGGCATCGTCGCTTCGGAGTATTTCTTGATGATGTCCGCCGCCTCATCCGGCTGCTGCCGGCCATAGAGAAAGCCCTTGAGACTGGCCGACACAAAATCACGCACGAGACTGGGCTCGGCCTTCAACAGGTCGTCGTGAACGATGATGCCGTTGCTGACCACGTCCACGCCGCAATCCGCGTACCACAGAATGCGCGCCTCCTTCTGGCCGCGAATCTCAACACTCGGCACGTAACCCTGAGCAAACCCTGCGATGGCCTGCACTTGCTCGTTGATCAGGGCCGGAGGGCTGCCGGCGGGATCGAGATTGACGACACGAAGCTTGCTCGCATCGAGGCCGCATCCCTTGACGAAAGCGGGCCACTGCTGGAATTGCGCCGAGCCGGTCGGAATGCCGATCGTCTTGCCTTCCAGATCTTTAGGCGACTTGATCGACGAACTCGCGAGGACAACGACAGCGGCCGGATTGCGCCTATAGACGCTTGCGACCATCTTGACGGCAAGACCCTTAGACACGCTGTTTCCGACCACAAAGCCGTCGGAGAAGCCGAACTGGGTCGCCTTGCTGGCGACGAGCTGTGCGGTGCTGCCCGAACCTTTGCCCGGTCCGATGTCGGCGTCGAGCCCAGCCTCTCTGTAGAAGCCTTTCTCCTGGGCGATGATGAAGCCGTCGTTCGGCCCCTGATACAACCAGTCGAGCCGCATCGAGACGCGTCGCAAGTTCGCAGCGGCGGCACGCCGCGGCGCTAGCGTGGGCGAGAGGGCCGCCAAACCAGCGGCTGCGCCCGCATGTTGAAGGAAGTCCCGCCGTGAAGTCGAATTGCCGTGAGCCATGGTGTCTTTGCCTGAGATTTCCGCTCGCCCGACGTCATCACATGACGATCGCCGATTCCGAACTCATCGCTTTCGACAGGCAGCACATGCGAAGATTTTCATAGATGCCTGTGCTCGTCAACACCTGAACATCTGGTCAACAGATGACGATCGCGAACGGCTTTAAGTGATATGAAATGCGCCTTTCAACGAGGTCTGGTGCCGCTTGGGTGGGCATGGGCCGCCATATCGCGAGCTTTACCAGGGTTATCGACGTCATGCATGCCCCGATTAGTGGCACGGGACCGTTATTGACTATTCGGTCAAGAGAGCGGAGATTTCCGGCGCGAATTTCCGATGCGGCGAAGACGGCATGCATGGCGTCGTGGGGCGATGGCCAATGACCAGTGATCGTTACGGCGATTATCCCGGCAACGCCGTTGATGCCGAGCGCATAGGCCAAGAGGAGACATCTCGGTGCTGAAACGGCGTGACTTCCTCAAGAAAACGGCGGCCGCCGGTGCCGCCGGTCTGGCCGCGCCCTTTATTGGTCCGGTCCGGGATGCCGCCGCGCAAGAGCATCGTGACGTCCTGCTTGTCGCGCAGGAAGGCGGCCCCAACAGCCTTGATACCCAGGTGGTCGGCGCGAACAAGCAGGCCTGGGAAGTCAACTGGAATTGCTATGACCGCCTCGTGGCCTTCGATATGAAGAAGGACGCGAACGGCAACGACTATCTCGATGCGAAGTCGTTGCGTCCCGAACTCGCCGAAGAATGGGACGCTGGGCAGGCCTCCTTGACGTTTCGGCTCCGCCGTGACGCCAAGTTTCACGACGGCACGCCGGTAACCGCCAAGGACGTGAAGTTCTCCTTCGACCGTTCGCTCGCGGTTGGGGGATTTCCGCGTTTCCAGCTCAACTCCGTCTCGCTCATGAGCCCCGAGCAGTTTGTGGCGGTCGACGACCACACGTTCCGCGTCGATTTCCTGAAGCACGATAACTTCACGCTGGCCTATATCGGGACGCCGGTCGGCCTCGTCTATAATTCCGAGTTGGTGAAGAAGCACGCCACGGTCGCCGATCCGTTCGCGCTGCAGTGGAGCAAACAGAACGTCGCCGGCGGCGGCGCCTACAAGGTGCAGAGCTTCACCGCCGGACAGGAACTCGTCCTTGTCCGCAATGATGACTGGGCGCTGGGCAAGAAGCCGCAGATGCAACGGGTAATCACGCGCGTCGTGCCTTCGGCCGGCACGCGCCGGGCCTTGCTCGAACGCGGCGATATCGACTTCTCCTACGACATTCCGCCGAAGGACGTGGCGGATATGGCAAGCAACGCCGCTATCAAGACGGTCAGCTCCGCGATGGACAACACCGCGCAATACTTGAGCTTGAACCTGAAAATGGCGCCCTTCGACAATCCGAAGATCCGGCAAGCCATCGCTTACGCAATTCCCTATGACGACATCGTGCGCTTGGCCTTCTTCGGCCGCGCCGGCTCGCTGGCCGGGGGACCGCCGCACGTCACGACCCCGGACTGGCCGCAGCGCATTCCGTTCAAGACCGACATCGCGCGCGCCAAGAGCCTGATGGCCGAAGCGGGCCACGCCGACGGCTTCGCCACGACGCTGTCCTACGACATGTCGATGGCGGTCACGAGCGAACCGCTCTGCACGCTGATCCAGAACGCACTC
>DASXJV010000006.1:0-5244 GCA_036497205.1 Bradyrhizobium sp. | reverse complement strand
CCAACCCCCGCGCCAGGACGCCCGAACCGCCCGCGCACCATACCTCGTCGGGGCTTGCGTCGATCATCCGCGCCGCCGCCGCAATGGCATCAGCCGCACCGGGCACGTCCATGCCGAATGGCGCGAGCCGCGCGCCTGATCGCCAGCAGTAGTCGCGGGCACGCGCCTGTACGGTCGATAGATAGCCGGGCGATACCTGAAAGATGCGGGCGCCGAGCGCCTTCGCCATGCGCACGCGCGGGTGTGGCTCGGCACGCTTGGCGACAAAGATGGTCGCGCGCTTGCCCAGCGCCTGCGCGACGGTCGCAAGCGCCATCTGCGCGCCGCCCTCTTGCGGGCTGGCATGTCGGCTCTGCGGTCGGTATCAGGGGATGAGTGGACGTATCGCGCACATCGCATTTCGGCCGTGATTGACGCGACTCGGACGCTAGCGACGTTGCCACGAAATAAAAACTCGTTCTGAGAGCAGAGTTTTTGGTCGGAAATAATCCAGCCATTTGAGCTAGATCAAGGTCGTCAGGGTCGGGAGGAGCAGCATATTTCTTAGATATTTTCTCGAAGCTATATGGAGGAACACATGAGCCTTCCGAGATTGTGGACGACGAGTAGCCAGGAGCTGGACCCATTCCGAGCCATGCGGCGCGAAATGGAAAACGCGTTTCGTGCTTTCGATCAGAGTTCGTCTTCTCCCAACATCGGGGCGGGCGCGCCGGCAATCAGTGTGGCGGAAACAAATGATGCCTTCGAAGTGACAGCCGAACTTCCGGGCGTGGACGAAAAAGATATCAACGTCAGTCTGGATGAAAACCAGTTGGTCATTTCCGGTGAGAAAAAGGCGGAGAGTACGAGAGAGGAAAAGGACTGGCATGTCGAGGAGCGGAGCTACGGCTCATTCTACCGATCCATGTCTCTGCCTTTCGAGCCGGAAGACGGAGCCGTCGACGCACATTTCGACAAGGGTGTGCTGCATCTCACGATCAAGAAGCCCGCCAAGGCGACGAAGGTCACGAAGACAATCAATATCAAGACAGGCGCTCCACCGAGCGTTGACGCTAACAAGACCGCTGCGCCGAACAAGGCCGCTTAGTCCCTTACGATTGTTGCAAGCGCACTCAGAGGCCGGAATTGTTTGACCCAATTCCGGCCGCGTGAGATGTCGCATATTTTGGCACAAATGCGAAGGGCGACTGCGCGTTGGGCAAACCGCGAGCTACGCGGTGGCGACCGGCAAACGGATCGCGGTGCTCTCTGTGCTCGATTGCTCGAAAAGGACGAAGGCGCCGTTTCCGGTCGAGGACGGTATCAACATTCTTACCGAGCAAAACGGCCTATCAACGACATTCGTGATCACCGTCCTCCTGCAAGGCAATCTTCTCCGTCCGAGCGCCCTGTCGCGCTAGGGAAATCTGGGCATGACCGATCCAGCTAACGGCGTGATTCGAGGACGGTATCGCCGAAGCGGCGCATAAGGCCCATTGACGACAACCCACCGGAAGGATTTCGCGAGGTACCGATCCCGCCGCCTGCGGAGGTTCTCCATATCCGCACCGCCAAGACCGATACCCGAAATCAAGGCGGGTACCGCATCAACGAGGATGCTGGCCGCGTCAACAGACGACCGGGCGAAGCTGAACCGCTCGGCGATGCCGCACGGGCCGCTGGATGCTCGGGCAATCTCGATTATCTCGACGATGCCACCGTGACCATACGCGTGCATACCCGCTTCATCCAAGTCTCACGCATCCGTCGCCCGGCGAGATCGCAAGCGTTGAGTGGTGCCAACGCTGGTGTCACTTCCGAGTTGAGAATAAGAGGCAACTGTTTCGCTGCCTGTCGCCGATCACGAGGGCCTCAGGAGCTCTCCAGTTGTCTCGGAAGCGGTTGGCATCCTCCAAAAGCCCGGCATCAATCGGAAGATCAATGTTCGCGGTGTATTTGCATTGAATAAGATATATCACTTCACCAAGCTCATCTTTCACAACGATATCTGCACCACCATCGCCAGTACGTTTTGTCAGATTTGCGCTAAGCCCTTCAGAAAGAAGTTGATCGCGCACAAACTCTTCGAGCCCGAGATAGCCCGATTGGTCAATCTCGCGAAGTAACCCTTCGCTCTTGCGCGCCCCCCGGACTCATTCAGCGCATCTACAAAGTCCGCAGCCGAGATTTCGGACGACGTAAAGATTCGCCTCGATATTTCTCGACGGGCCCGCAATAGATTGTCCAGAATCACATCATAAGAAGTTTCCTTAAGTATAGGATGAACAGCCCCTACCGTATGAACATAGACATCTTTTGTCGCTCCAATGCGATATGCGCGAGCCGCCGCTTAATCAGCCTCTCTTCCTCCGTGGAGAGAGTGACCCATACGCGAGGCTGGGTTGTGCGGCGGCAGATGGCCAAGGACGCCAGCACCATGCCTGAAGAGATGGCCGTCTAAGGCGGCCAGATGCCGCGCTAGCGCTGTCATCGCCGCACAGGACTCACATAGCTGCTCTATCGCTGCTCGCGACGCTCACGCGCCGCGAGCGCTCGCATGACGGCGTAGAGAACGGCCACGCATGCCACGCTCGTCAACGTCCGGTGGATGGTCCACATGACGGCGGTATAATCTGCGTGAATTGGTGGAAAGGCGAATGCGAGTACGAGAAGCGCCAACGCACCAACAGTGAACGGCCATCCGAAGGGCCCAAGTGATCGCAGCATAAGCAAACCTCACTCTATGGACGGGCGGGACCATAAGGGCACGGCGCGGGTCCGCTCCGTATCTAAGGTCCCGCACGTCTTTAAACGACGGATGTCGCTGGCTTCCCCTCTCCTGTCAGCGTCCAGTATTCAACATCCACCAGCAGCTCGGCTTTAACTACTTTGTGACGCTTGCGGGTGTGGGCACCGTCCGTTGGTTTTCGTGGACGAGCCGGGTGAGGCCGAGATGGACGAACGCCGCGATGATCCCGCCGACGATCGGCGCCACGACATAGAGCCAGGCATCGTTGAGATTGCCGGTGGCGATCATCGGCCCCAGCGCGCGTGCCGGATTGAACGCCGCGCCGGTGAGTGCGCCGCCCATGATGATGTTAAGGGTCAGCGTCATGCCAATGGCGACTGGCGCAAAGACCGTGGAGCGGCTGCTGACCGCGGTGTTGAGCACGACCGTGACGAGGAAGAAGGCGAGCACGGCTTCGATCAGGAATCCGGCCTCCGGCGTGATTGTTACCGTGGTGGCGCCAAGGTGAAGCGCCTGCGCGAGCTTCGGCGTGCCGAGGCCGGTCGCCGTGCCGCCCAGCACATCCCGGAGCAGCAACGCACCGACGATGGCGCCGGCGATCTGGGCGACGATGTAGCCGATCGCATCGACCAAACGCATCGCTCGCGCCGCCAGAACACCGATGGTAACGGCAGGATTGAAGTGGCCGCCGGACACCCCGCCGTAGGCAAAGGCGAAAACCATGATGGTCAGTCCGTGCGCCAGCGCGATCGCGCCGATGCCTGCGAGGCCACGGCCACTGCCGATGATCGCCGCGGCGCCGGCGCCGATGAATACGAATGCGAATGTGCCGATGAACTCCGCAACAAGTTTCGGCGCCAGTTGATCAGGGGTCGTTACGGAAGCGAGTTTATCCGTCATGTTTACTTCTTTCCAAAGTCGCCACCGGTGAAGAGAGCAATACGCACAGCGCGCTGTTCTGATCCGCAGCATCACACCCATGTGACGCTCAATGCGAGTGAGATCACACCTAAGTAATACCAACGGCCCTAATTATTGACTGTCGCCCATGTTCGGGTGGTGATTGAGGCGATGCGCATTGGATCTTGTTCAAAGAAGTTCCATGCGTCGCAAGTTGTATCAACGATGTCGTCGTAGTCGTGGAAGACGGTGATGGCGAGTTTGTTGCCGCGCAGATATTCCCAGACGTTCTCGATCGGATTGAGTTCAGGCGCATAGGGTGGCAGACGCACAAGCGTGACGTTTTCGGGGATCGTGAGCGCGGCAGCAATATGGTAGCCGGCGCCATCGAGGACGAGAGCTGCGTGACTACCTGCCGCCACCTTGCGGCTGATCGCAGTGAGATGCAGCGACATGGCCTCGGCGTTCGCCGCCGGCATGACCAAGCCTGCTGCGACGCCACGTTGCGGACAGGCCGCGCCGAACAGATAGGCCCAGTCGTAACGTCGGTCGTGCGGCGCGCGGGGCCGCGTTCCACGCTTGGCCCAGACGCGGGTCAGCGTTCCCTGCTGGCCGATCCGGGCCTCGTCCTGGAACCAGATTTCGATTGGCTTACCTTTGGCGCGGTCGGGGATTTGCGCCGTGACTGTCGCGGCGAAGTTTTTTTAAACGTCTCCTGAGCTGCTTCGTCAGCCTGGGGGTGGCGGGGCCTTACCGACAGTTTGCGGTAGCCGAGCTTGGCCAGAACCTTCCCGACCGAACGCTCGTGCAGCGCGACACCGAAGCGCCGCTGCAATTCGTCGCGCAGATCGATCCGCCGCCAACGCACGACCCGGTGCACCGCGGGGTCGGGGCCGGCCTCGACAAGCGCGGCCAATTCGGCCTGCTGCCGCGTCGTCAGTCTCGATCCGCGACCCGGCGATTTGAGATTACGAAGCCCGGCCAGTCCCCCGGCGTTGTACCGGTGCACCCAGTCCCGCAAGGTCTGACGGTCCATGCCGCAGGTTTCGGCCGCCGTTTTGCGGTCCACGCCATCGAGCACCAGAGCGAGCGCAAGTATCCGCCGCGCCGCCGCACTATTCTTCTCCCCGCTCGCCGCCTTGCGAAGCTCCGAAGCCGTCAGATCAAGCCGGGTGATCGATACCGCCGCTGTCATCGATGCCGCTCCTCTCAAAAGCAAGCATCGAGTCAGAATTTCACTGATTTGGGAATCCCTAACGAGTCACAGTTTCAGGCCGCTGGTATTACTGAGCGCGCAACGACAGGCTAGTGTTCAGCCCGCTTCCTTGCCAGCCATTCGGTCAAAGCCCACAACCCAAGGCCAAAAGTGTGCCGGTTGACGGCACCGAGTTCCGCTGGACCCGGGATGTCGCAGCAGCATGAGAGCGGTGCGGAGGCGATAGGAGAACACTCGAACTCCACCGAGCGGTGGAATGGTGTCCCTCGCGGGACGATGGATGAGGTGAGACGGTGTGTCCGCTTGGACCTGCCGATCATCTCACGGCAAGGCCGCCCATTAGTTTGATCCGCCTCGTCTTCGAATCCCATGCTGGAAGGGCTTACTGCCGATTCCGAAG
>DASXJV010000005.1:0-4421 GCA_036497205.1 Bradyrhizobium sp. | reverse complement strand
AGGGAAATCCGCATGCTTATGGGTGCGTTGGTAACATTTCTCGTCGTTATTCTTGTTCTCTATCTGATCAACCTGTTGCCGCTCGACGGCCGCGCCAAGCAAATCGCCCGCGTCGTCGTGATCATCCTCGGTGTGGTTTCGCTGCTGAAATACATCGCAGTATTCTGAGGTTGCTCAACGACCTCTCAACAAAAAAGCCCCGGCGAATGCCGGGACTTTCATTGGCCGACCAAGAGACCTATTTGAGCGTCTTGAACCAGTCATCCACGTCCTTGTGAACCTGATCCTTGGCGAAGCCGTAGCGCTGCTGCAGCTTGCCTTCGAGTTGCTCGCGACGACCCTCGATCACGTTGAGATCGTCGTCAGTTAGCTTACCCCACTTTTCCTTCGCTGCGCCCTTGAACTGCTTCCAGTTGCCTTCAACTCGGTTCCAATCCATCGTCTTCTCCTGTTAAGTTGAGATGGCGTGTAAACGGGCCGGCAATTCAAACGTTCCAGCAGGAGCTGCGGCATCGTGACTTCGAGATGCCGCAGTACCGAACGATCAGCGGGCCGCCTTGGCTTCTCTGCGCCGTGCAGTCAGGATGAATTCGGTGTAGCCGTTCGGCTGCTCGCGTCCTTTGAAGATTAGGTCGCAGGCCGCCTTGAAAGCGACGCCATCGAAGCCGGGCGCCATCGGCCGGTAGAACGGATCGCCCTTATTCTGTCCATCCACCACAACCGCCATCCGCTTGAGCGACTCCATCACCTGGCCTTTGGTGATGACGCCCTGATGCAGCCAGTTCGCCAGATGCTGGCTTGAAATCCGCAGCGTGGCGCGGTCTTCCATCAGCCCGACATCATGGATGTCGGGCACTTTGGAGCAGCCGACCCCCTGATCGATCCAGCGCACCACATAACCGAGGATGCCTTGGCAGTTGTTGTCGATTTCCTGCTTCACATCGTCAGGTGCCCAGTTCGATTGCGACACCGGGATGGTGAGGATGTCAGACAGTTTGGCGCGTGGGCCGCCCTTGGCCAGTTCCTGCTGGCGTGCCTGCACGTTGACCTGATGATAATGCAACGCGTGCAGCGTCGCGGCGGTCGGCGAAGGCACCCAGGCGGTGGTTGCTCCGGCTTGCGGATGCGCGATCTTCTGCGCCAGCATGTCCGCCATCTTGTCGGGCGCGGCCCACATGCCCTTGCCGATTTGGGCATGGCCGGGCAGGCCATCGATGAGGCCGACATCGACGTTCCAGTCTTCATACGCCTTGATCCAGGGCTGGGTCTTCATGTCGTTCTTGCGGATCATGGGGCCGGCTTCCATCGAGGTATGGATCTCGTCGCCGGTACGGTCGAGGAAGCCGGTGTTGATGAACATGATGCGCTGCAGGGCGTTCTGGATGCAGGCCTTGAGATTGACAGTGGTGCGGCGCTCCTCGTCCATGATGCCGACCTTCATGGTGTTTTCAGGTAACGACAGCATCTTTTCGACGCGGCTGAGCAGCTCGCACGTCAGCGCGACCTCGTCGGGGCCGTGCATCTTCGGCTTCACGATGTAAACTGAGCCGGTGCGGCTGTTGCGCGTTTTCGACAACCCCTTGAGATCGTGGATCGCCAGCAGGCCGGCGACGGCGGCGTCGAGTATGCCTTCCGGAATTTCAGCGCCGGCGCTGTCGAGCACCGCGTCGGTAAACATGTGATGGCCGACATTGCGCATCAGCAGCAGGCTGCGGCCATGCAGCTTGAGTTCCTTTCCATCCGGCGTCTTGTAGGCGCGGTCGGGGTTCAGCGCGCGCGTGAGAGTCTTGCCGCCTTTTTCGAAATCAGCTGATAACGTGCCGTTCATCAGACCGAGCGTATTGCGGTAGATCAGCACCTTGTCCTCGGCATCGACCGCCGCGACACTGTCTTCCATGTCCAGAATGGTGCTGACTGCGGATTCCAGGATCATGTCGGCAACGCCAGCCGGATCGTCCTTGCCGATCATGTGGCCGCGGTCGATCTTGATCTCGATATGCATTCCGTTGTTGACCAGCAGAATTGCGGTCGGCGAGGCCGCTTCGCCCTGGTAACCCGCGAATTGCTTTTTCGATTTAAGCGCGGTGGCGTTGCCGCTCTTCAGTTTGACGGCGAGCTGGCCGGCAATGACGCTGTAGGAGGTCACATCGGTGTGGCTTCCGGTTGCCAGCGGCACAGCAGAATCGAGGAAGGTCTTCGCTTTCGCGACTACCTTGGCGCCGCGGGATTTGCTGAAGCCCTTGCCGCTTTCGCCGGCTTCGCGCGGTATCGCATCGGTGCCGTAAAAAGCATCGTAAAGGCTGCCCCAGCGGGCGTTGGCGGCGTTCAGGGCGTAGCGCGCATTGGTGAGGGGCACGACCAGCTGCGGTCCGCAAATTTTTCCGATCTCTTCGTCGACATTGGCGGTCTCGACTTTTTGGGTCGGCGGCTCCGGCAGCAGATAGCCGATCTCCTTGAGAAACGCCGTATACGCATTCATGTCGAGCGGCTTACCCTTGTTGGCGCGATGCCAGCTGTCGATCTTCGCCTGTAACGTTTCGCGCACCGCGAGCAGCTCACGATTCTTTGAAGCAAGATCGCGGATAATGGCCGAGAGACCGGCCCAGAACGCGTCAGGGGAAATTCCGGTTTTGGGGGTGGCTTCCTCGGCGATGAAATCGAACAAGACGGGGGCGATTTTCAATCCGTGCGCATCGATACGATTCATGACGGGTTTTTTCTCACGGGAGACAGCGGCTACGCGCAATTTTCAGGGTAAATGTCAAGGAGCTCCGCAAAGAGCGGCGTTCGGGGCTCTTTTAGCGCCAAAGCCAGGGCCATGAGAAGGGCCTTGGCGGCACTCGATTGCCCATTCCAAAGGCGGCCGGGAAAGCTCAGATATTCGCGGCGAGGTCGACCAGTTCGCTGAATACAATCCCCGATCTCGCCAGCATCCGCTCGATCTCGTCGGTCGCGTCAGCGACGGAGCGTGTCGAGGTGTCGATTGTCAATTCGCTGTGGGTGGGCGGCTGGTAATCATTGCCGATGCCGGTGAACGCATGCAGCGCACCGGCGCGCGCCTTGGCGTAATGGCCCTTGGGATCGCGGCTCTCGCACACTTCGACGGGCGTCGCGACATAGACTTCACGGAAGGCCGTGTCGGAGATGCGGCGCGCCGCGGCGCGATCTTCCCTGGAGGGCGATACCGCAGCGACGATTGCGATGTGCCCGTTGCGCGCCAGGTGGCCGGCGACTTCGGCCAGCCGGCGAATATTTTCGGTGCGATCCAGCGCGGAAAAGCCCAGATCGCCATTGAGACCGGCGCGTAAAGTATCGCCGTCCAGCAGCACCGGCGAACCGCCATTGCTGAACAGCCTGCGTTCCAGCGCGCGCGCCAGCGTCGATTTTCCGGAGCCCGGCAGTCCCGTCAGCCAGACCACCGCGCCGGTGTGACGATAACGCGCCGAGCGCTCGTCAGGTCGCAACGCGGATTCCACCGGCACGATATCGACCGGACTGGCGCGCTGTCCGGCATCGACCGACAGCACCAGTCCGCCGCCGGCAATGCGGCCATTGACCTCGATCACCAGGCGTCCGGTCCGTGGATTGTCGGTGTAGGGATCGGTCGCCAGCGGATGCGCCAGCGAGATGTCGATCTCGCCGACATGGTTGCGCGCGATTGATTTGGTCTCCACGCTCGAAAGCTCGCCGGGATCGACGGCTTTCTCGATAGCGACAACAGTGGCGCGGGTTTCCCGCGTGCCGAGTCGGACCAGTATGGAGGCGCCTGTTGTCAGTGCTTTGTCGTGCAGCCAGAAAATGCGCGCGCGAATTCGGCGCGTATCGCGCGGGCTGGTTCCGACATGCGCGATCACATCGCCACGTTCAATGAACAGCTCGCGGTCGAGCGTGACGCCGACGGATCGTCCGGCGGTTTGGCGTCCCTTGACGGGAGTGGCCGGCCAACCCTCGACGCTCCGGATCTTGGCGATCTTGCCCGCGGGCATGATGACGATCTCGTCGCCGGCGCTAAGACTGCCGGATTCGATGCGCCCCGCGACGATGCGGCGATCGTCGAACTTGTAGATCGCCTGTACCGGGAGCCGCAGCGCAAGCTGTTCCAGCGGCCGGGCAGGTTCGAGCGCATCGAGCGCTTCGACGACGGTGGGACCGCCATACCACTGGATACGCAGCGTGCGCTCAGCAACGCCGTCGCCGTCGCGCGCTGAAATCGGTATCACCGCCGACGGCGTGACGCCCAGACTTATGAGATGCGTGGAAATCTCGTCACTGATTTCCTTGAATCTCGCCGCGCTGAAATCGACCCGATCCATCTTGTTGACGACAACGGCGACCTGTTTGATGCCAAGCAGATGCAGCAGATAGCCGTGGCGCCGCGTCTGGTCACGCACGCCTTCCAGCGCATCGATGATCAAGACAGC
>DASXJV010000004.1:0-6864 GCA_036497205.1 Bradyrhizobium sp. | reverse complement strand
CTGCATCAACACCGTTCGTACGTTGTCGATGGATGCGGTGCAGCAGGCCAAGTCCGGCCATCCCGGTGCACCGATGGCCCTTGCGCCGGTCGTCTTCACGCTCTGGCAGAGGTTTCTGCGTTTCGATCCTGAGGATCCGATCTGGCCAAATCGCGATCGCTTTGTCTTGTCCAACGGTCACGCCTCGATGCTGCTCTATTCAATGCTTCATCTCACGGGGGTGAAGGCGGTCAATGCGGAGTACGAGCGTCTCGGCGAGCCCGCGGTGACCCTTGATGATATCAAGCGATTCCGGGAGATCGGCAGCAAGTGCCCAGGGCATCCCGAGTACCACCTGACATCGGGAGTCGAAACCACGACCGGTCCGCTGGGCCAGGGCTGTGCCAATAGTGTCGGCATGGCGCTTGCCGGACGCTGGCTGGCCCAACATTTCAATAGGCCGGACTTCAAGCTCTTCGACTACGACGTCTATGCGATGTGTGGCGACGGCGACATGATGGAGGGCGTCTCAAGCGAGGCAGCGTCGTTTGCCGGACATCAGATGCTTGGCAATCTGTGCTGGATCTACGACAGCAACAGTGTGACGATCGAGGGGCACACGGACCTCGCATTCAGCGAAGATGTGACGGCGCGATTTCGGTCCTACGGCTGGAATGTGCATCGGGTCGGGGATGCCAATGATACGGAACGCCTCGCGGAGGCGATCGAAAGCTTCCGACAGACAGACGATGTGCCGACGCTGATCGTCGTGGAAAGTCATATCGGTTATGGCGCGCCGCATAAGCACGACACGAGCGCTGCCCACGGCGAGCCGCTTGGCGAGGAGGAGATCCGGCTGACCAAGCGCAGCTACGGCTGGCCCGAGGATGCCAAATTCCTGATCCCGGACGGCGTGCGCGAGCATTTCCGGGATGGCATCGGCAAACGCGGGAGGGAGCATCGCGCCGCATGGATCGACCTGTTCAAGCGCTACCGCGCTCATAACCCCGGGCTCGCCGACCAACTTGACCGGATGCAGGAGCGTGAGCTTCCCGACGGCTGGGACGCCGAACTGCCAGTGTTCCCGCCGGACGCGATGGGTATCGCGAGTCGCGACTCGTCGGGCACGGTGCTGAACGCCATTGCGGCCCAGTATCCCTGGCTCATTGGAGGTTCCGCGGATCTTGCGCCGTCTACCAAGACACGCCTGACCTTCGCGAATGCCGGCGATCTGGAGGCCGAGCAGCCCGGGGGGCGCAACCTGCATTTCGGCATCCGCGAACATGCCATGGGCGCAATCCTGAACGGGCTCGCGTTATGTAAGGTCCGCGCTTACGGGTCGGGGTTTCTCATCTTTTCCGATTATATGAAGCCGCCTATCCGCCTCGCGGCGTTGATGGAGCTCCCGGTCATTTACATATTCACCCACGATTCCATTGGTGTCGGTCAAGACGGTCCGACGCATCAGCCGGTCGAGCAGCTCATCGCGCTCCGCAGTATTCCGGGACTTATCGTTCTGCGCCCCGCCGATGCCAACGAGGTGGTCGAAGCGTGGCGCGTAGTCATCAAGCTGAAGCACCAGCCGGCCTGTCTAGTATTAAGTCGCCAACCGCTTCCGACCTTCGACCGGACACGGTATGCGCCCGCGTCCGGCGTTAGTCGCGGCGCGTATATTCTTGCTGATTCCGAAAACGGAAGGCCGGCGGTGATCCTGATCGGAACCGGCAGCGAGGTCGCGCTCTGTCTCGATGCCCATGAGAAACTTCAACAGGAAGGCGTCCCCGCCCGTGTCGTCAGCATGCCGTCGTGGGAGCTGTTCGAACAGCAAGACCAGGAATACCGCGACCGCATTCTGCCGCCGGATGTCACGGCGCGTGTATCGGCCGAGATGGGATCAGTGATTGGCTGGGACCGCTACGTGGGTGCGACGGGCGCCAAAGTCGGCATGCACACGTTTGGTTCTTCGGCACCGCTCAAGGACCTGCTCAAGAAGTTCGGTTTCACCGCGGAAAAGGTCTTGGCGGCGGCGAAGGACCAGATCGGACCTTCAGAGGGAAAAGCTCTATGAATTCGCAAGCGAAGACCAGGAGTCGCAAGGGTCAGAGGAAAGCCGCCGCAAGTCCGCTCGTGGCGCTGCACGAATATGGGCAAGCGGTGTGGCTCGATTTCCTTTCACGCCAATTTATCGCCGACGGGCACCTCAAGGCGCTCGTTGAGCGCGATGGGGTGACCGGAGTCACCTCCAATCCCTCGATCTTTGAAAAGGCGATCGGGGATAGCCCCGATTATGATTCGGCGCTGAAGGAAGCCGAGGCAAAGGGCGACATCGACATCATGACGCTCTACGAGCGCCTTGCGATCGAAGACATCCAACACGCAGCCGATACCCTGCGTCCGGTCTTTGAAGCCACCAAGGGTGCCGACGGCTATGTCAGTCTCGAAGTCTCTCCCTATCTCGCGATGGACACCGAGGCGACGGTCGGCGAGGCGCGGCGGCTGTGGCAATCGGTCGACCGCAGCAACATCATGATCAAGGTTCCGGCCACAAGCGCCGGTTTGCCGGCGATCCGCCAGCTCATCGGCGCAGGCATCAATATCAATATTACGTTGTTGTTCTCGCAACAGGTTTACGAACAGGTCGCCGAGGCATATCTCGCCGGCCTCGAGCAACTCGTCGCGCAGGGCGGCGATCTCGACAAGATCGCAAGCGTGGCCAGCTTCTTCGTGAGTCGTATCGACGTCGCGGTCGACAAGCTCATCGATGAGCAGCTTCGCCAGACGAACGATGCCGACAGGCGCGAGGCGCTATCCGGACTGCGTGGAAAGGTCGCGATCGCGAATGCCAAGCTTGCCTATCAACGCTACAAGCGCCTCTTTACCGGGGCTCGCTGGGACAGCCTGGCTTCCAAGGGCGCCCGGGTTCAGCGGTTGTTATGGGCCAGCACCGGGACGAAGGACAAGAGTTACAGCGACGTTCTTTACGTCGACGAACTGATCGCTCCGGAGACCATCAATACCATGCCGCCGGCGACCCTGGACGCCTTTCGTGATCACGGGAAACCGCGGGCCAGCCTTGAGGAGAACATCGATCAGGCTGATCACGTTATGGCGAAGCTTGAGCAGTCCGGCATCTCGATAGACGCGGTGACGGCAAAGCTCGTCGATGACGGCGTCCAGCTCTTTGCGGACGCCTTCGACAAATTGCTTGGTGCAGTCGCCAGCAAGCGCGCCGCGCTCCTCGGAGACAAGCTCGACGGTCAGGTCTCCAACCTGCCCGTTGATCTGGAAAAAGCGGTCGCGATGTCACTCGAATCGTGGCGTCATGACGGGAAGGTCCGACGGCTGTGGGCCGGCGACGCCGCCCTCTGGACTAATTCCGACGAGGGCAAGTGGGTAGGCTGGCTCGGCATCGTCGAGGAGCAGCGCCACCGGATCGAGGCTCTTGCGGGCCTGACGCAAGATCTGCGCCGGGATGGTTTCTCTCACGTCGTTCTTCTCGGCATGGGCGGATCAAGCCTTGGGCCGGAAGTCCTGACGAGAACCTTTGGAAAGCAGCCGGACAGCCCCGAACTCCTCGTGCTCGACTCGACCGATCCGGCACAGATCCGGACCATCGAAAGCCAGATCGATCCGGCACGAACGCTTTTAATCGTATCGAGCAAGTCCGGTAGTACGCTTGAGCCCAATATTCTCAGGCAGTATTTTTTCGAACGCAGCAAAATGGTCGTCAGCCCCGCTGGATCGCATTTCATCGCCATCACCGATCCAGGATCAGCATTGCAGCAAATTGCCGAGCGCGACCGGTTTCGGCACGTCGCATTTGGCAAACCAAGCATTGGCGGCCGGTACTCGGTGCTGTCGGATTTTGGCATGGTTGCGGCCGCGGCAATGGGACTCGATATCACACGATTGCTGACGGCGACGGCGAAGATGGTCCGCTCCTGTGGCGCAGACGTGCCGCCGAGCGATAACCCCGGTGTCGTCCTCGGGACGATTTTGGGTGTGCTCGGCAAGTCAAGTCGCGACAAGGTGACTATCGTGGCCTCGCCCGGCATTTCCGACTTCGGGGCGTGGCTTGAACAACTCCTGGCCGAATCGACGGGTAAACAAGGCAAAGGTCTCATTCCAGTCGACGCGGAACCGGTCGGAGCCCCGGATGTGTACGGGCAGGATCGCTTGTTCGCCTATCTACGGCTAACCCCCGAGCCGGATCCGCGACAAGACAGGGCAATCGAAGCGCTCGAACAGGCTGGCCACCCGATTATTCGGATCACCATCGCCGACCGCTATCACATTGGCCAAGAATTTTTCCGCTGGGAAATCGCCACGGCGGTCGCAGGAGCGATCTTGGGAATCGATCCTTTCGATCAGCCTGACGTCGAGGCGAGCAAAGTGAAAACGCGCGAGCTCACTGCCGCTTACGAACAGACTGGAAAACTGCCGCCAGAAGCGCCGTTCTTCGAAGAAAATGGACTGACGCTGTTTGCGGACGACAGGAATCGGGAAGAGCTCGGAAAATCGGAAACGCTTGCCGGATATCTCAAAACGCACTTCGCGCGAATACAGGTCGGGGACTATTCTGCGCTGTTGGCGTATGTCGAGCGAAATAGTCGCCACGGCGCCGCCCTGCAGGAGATTCGTCTAACACTCCGCGATCGGAAGCGGATCGCCACATGCCTTGGCTTCGGCCCGCGCTTTCTCCATTCGACGGGACAGGCCTACAAGGGCGGCCCGAACTCCGGCGTGTTCCTGCAGATCACTTGCGACGATGTCGAAGATTTCCAGGTGCCAAACCAGAAATATACGTTCGGCGTGGTCAAGGCCGCAGAAGCGCGCGGCGACTTCGAGGTGTTGGCGGAACGCGACCGACGTGCCCTGCGCGTTCATCTCGGCCCGGACGTCGCGGCAGGATTGACGAAGCTGCAAAAAGCCGTCCGGCAAGCTCTGGCATGACGCCATTTTTAAGGAGAACGCAGATGCAGCTTGGCGTGGTTGGCTTGGGCCGCATGGGAGGCAATATCGTTCGGCGCTTGACGCGCAAGGGTCACCAATGCGTCGTCTTCGATCAGAAGCGGGAGGCGATCGAGGCTTTGGCGAAGGACGGCGCAAGTGGTGGATCCAATCTGGAGAACCTCGTTGCCCAGCTTAGAAGGCCACGGGCGGTGTGGGTGATGCTGCCGGGGGGTGAAATCACCGAGAGCACGGTGGATGAACTCGGTAAACTTCTAGACCGCGGAGATATCATCATCGACGGCGGCAATTCCTTCTACAAGGATGACATCCGGCGCGCGCAAGCCCTGAGGGCAAAAGGAATCCTTTACATCGATTGCGGCACCAGCGGCGGCGTCTGGGGTCTCGATCGCGGCTATTGCATGATGATCGGGGGCGAAAAGGCAGCGGTCGATCACCTCGATCCGATCTTCGAGGCTTTGGCGCCGGGCGTTGGAGATATCCCACTGACGCCCGGCCGCAAGAGCGGTGATCCCGGCGCCGAGCGCGGTTACCTCCACTGCGGCCCGAGCGGCGCGGGACACTTCGTCAAGATGATTCACAACGGCATCGAGTACGGCCTTATGCAGGCCTACGCCGAGGGCTTTAACATCATGCGGTGCGCTGTTTCCGATGAACTGCCCGAGCATCATCGCTTTGATTTGAATCTTCCCGACATTGCCGAGGTGTGGCGCCGCGGAAGCGTCATCGGGTCGTGGTTGCTCGATCTCACGGCCATAGCGCTTGCGGAAGACCCAGACCTGAGGCGTTATTCGGGATTCGTCGAGGATTCCGGCGAGGGCCGCTGGACTATCCAGGCGGCGATCGAGGAAGCGGTGCCAGCCAATGTGCTTTCGGCCGCGCTCTACGCACGCTTCCAGTCGCGGGAAAAGGAAAGCTTTTCCGACAAATTGCTGTCGGCGATGCGAAACGAGTTTGGCGGTCACGTCGAGCCGAAGGCGGCCGAATAGCATGGCGGTGCATGAACGACCTGCCGGTCCCAGCACCCTCGTTATCTTCGGAGCAGCCGGTGACCTCACCAAGCGTCTGCTCGTTCCGGCGCTCTACAACCTTCGACGCTCGAATCTGTTGCCGGACGCGTTTGCCGTGATCGGCGTCGCCAGGAGCAACAAAGACGACGATGCGTTCCGGCGCGACCTCTTTTCCAGTCTTTGCGAATTCAGTGGCGGCAAAGTGAAGGACGAAGACTGGAAATGGCTTGCCGATCGTTTGTCCTATTTTCAGGGCGAATTCGGCGACCCTGCCACCTGTCAGCGGCTGGCGCAGCATCTGCGCAAGACGGATGCGGCCCGCCATACCGACGGCAATTATCTCTTCTATCTCGCAACCCCGCCGCAGCTGTTTGCGCCTATCGTGCAGCATCTGGGTGAAGCCGGCCTTGTGAGCGAAATGGAAGGACACTGGCGCCGGGTCATCATCGAGAAGCCCTTCGGCACGGATCTGCCATCGGCACAGAAACTCAATCGCGAAATCCTTAGCGTGCTGAGTGAAGAGCAAGTTTATCGCATTGACCACTATCTCGGTAAGGAAACGGTTCAGAATATCATGGTGTTTCGGTTCGCGAACGGCATCTTCGAGCCATTGTGGAATCGCAATCACATCGACCACGTTCAGATCACCGTGGCGGAAACAGTCGGCGTCGAGACCCGCGGCAAGTTCTACGAGCGGACCGGGGCAATGCGCGACATGATTCCCAACCACCTATTTCAGCTTCTCACGCTCGTCGCGATGGAACCTCCAACCTGTTTCGCCGCCGAGTCCGTGCGCTCGGAGAAGTCCAAGGTACTGGAAGCCGTCCATTCCTTCGGCCGAGATGATGCTCTGCATAATGTGGTTCGGGGTCAGTACGGTGCCGGCCTTGTCGCCGGCAAGAAG
>DASXJV010000003.1:0-1506 GCA_036497205.1 Bradyrhizobium sp. | reverse complement strand
CGAAATAAGCCGTAAAACCATTGCGTGTGGGAATGCCGGGTGAATCCGGTGGACCTGTGGTGGCTACACTCGTGTGCCACCATCACACTTTGCGCACGAGGCTGCGGGTGCAGCGGGCACCCGGCATTCCCCACGCCCTCTGTCGGGCGAAAAGTTCATGCACAGTCCGGGCGCATCGTGCCGCGGAATCGCGGAGCCGTATCTGAAGTTGTTTTGACTTTTTGATGATTGAATCAGTGACTTGCACTGGAAATGCAAACGTTCGAATTAGGTTGTTCATCGTCATTTGCGAGGAGCGCCCCATCCGCCGCAGTTCAACGAGCGAAGGCCGAAGCGACGAAGCAATCCAGCACTTTTCGTGCCCACGGGATTGCTTTGCGGAGGCTGTCATCGGGCGGCGCTTTGAAAATCAAATCAGTGACTTGCATTCGAAATGCAAACAATCGAATTAGTCTGTTTATTGTCATTGCGGGCAGCGAACGCGCGGCAATGACGGCGGAAAAGCCGCTCAGGCGAATGTGGCCTCCACCCTCCCCAATCCTTCCAACTCCATCACCACCTTGTCTCCGGCATTGAGCCACACCGTTTTGACCAGGCTCCCGGTCAGCACGATCTCGCCCGCGCGCAAGCCCTTGCCATCAGCGGCGAGATGGTTGGCGAGCCACGCCAGCGCGTTGTGGGGATGACCGAGCACATCGGCGCCGGTGCCCTGCCCGACTTCAACGCCGTTGATCAAGGCGCGGCCGACGACCGCGAGCAGATCGGGCGCGGCCGATCGCGCCAAAGAATTTCCGAGCACGCAGCCGGCGCCAAAGAAATCGTCGGCCACCAGCGTCGGCGCGCCGATGGTCGGCCAGTCCACGTAACGGTCATCGACGATCTCGATCGCCGGCAGATAGGCCTCAATGGCCAGCGCGACCGCGTCCGCGGTGAACGGCGCCCGCGATGGCGCGAGATCGCGGCCGAGCCGGACGGCGATTTCGCATTCGACGCCGACGCGGACGAAATCGTTCGTGCTCAACGACGCGCCGCTTTGGTGAACGTCTTTGGCAAACACGCCGCCGCCGCAGGGATGCGGGATGTCAAGGTATCGCTGCATCACCGGGCTGGTGCAGCCGATCTTGTAGCCGACCAGCGCGCCGAAATCGGCCGCCAGCAGATCGTGGACGGCGTCCTGAATCCGGTAGCCTTCCGCTTCGCTCTGCGGCGCGGCACCGAGGGCAAGCGGCCGCAGCGGCGAGCGGTCGCGGCGGGCGGAGGCGATGGTCTGTGCGGCCGCGAGTGTGTTGTTCATCTGCGGCTTCCGGAATCAATTTCGAGCCTGTACGGCTCCCGATTAAATCAGAACCGAAACCCGGCTCTTGTTTTGACGCGTTTTCTTTACGCGAACCGGAATCCACTTCGCTCGAAAACGCTATGGTCAACAAAATGACCGCACACGGCGGCCGAACCTTACTCGTCGCGATAGACCTTCTCGCGTTTTTCGTGGCGCTCCTGCGCCTCTAC
>DASXJV010000002.1:0-17146 GCA_036497205.1 Bradyrhizobium sp. | reverse complement strand
CGAGGCGGATTGAAGAGCTATCGTCCGCGCCTTGGTCGCGAACCTGCAGTTGCTTCACGAAATACACCTTCGTGCCGTGCTCGCCCTTGCGCACGTTGCCGCCCAATTCAAGGGCCTGCTTGAATGTCAGAAAGCGCGGCGTGCGATAGCCGGCCGCCTGTGCCATCCACAACAGAACGACGTTGCATCCTGATTAAGGCCGATTGGTTGCAGCGTTGCACGGCGTATTTGCGCCCGGGCTTGCCGACCATGGCTTAACCCTAGGGGCGGCGCCGGCTTCTAACTCAGCAACAATGCGTGTCGATACCTCCGCGTAAATATCTCGTTTCATAGCTCGCCTCGCTGTTATGGCTGACGCGACCATGATTGGCCGCATGTCATAGCCGCGTTGGGCAAGGCTTCTCTTTACGGTCTCACAAATTACCTCCCAAGCCCCCATGGCCAAGCACCCGCCTTAAAAAATGAGGAAGCGTCGATCGAACGGTCGCTTTTGGTGTACCAAAGCGGACATTCGGCCAAACCACAGTTTCGGCTAGGTACATGGGTCGCACCGGCGACTGCGAGGTCGCCGGATCTATATTTGACGTTTCTGCGGCCGGGACAACGCACTGTACGCTGCCAGCCCCGAGAATAGATTCGCGCCAATCAGCGGTGTGACTGCTTCTGGCGCAAAACGTTGCTGGGGTGATTAGGGTGACGGCTCTTAAGGCATGGAAAATATCCAGATTCTCTTGAGCGGTAGCGGCTTGACCGGGATCACGATCCGGCCTGGCGTAGGGCGAACAATTCCAGCGACTAGCGAGCCAAGTCCGAATCTGTCGGTTCTAGCATCCTGCTCTTTTGAACGAATTTGGTCAGGCTGCATCACATTTAGCCGCAGTTCACGAAAAGGTAGCCTTGACACTTTTTGAGACGTTCTATTGACTAACTAGTTAGTAATGTAGGCTGAGGGGTCGAATGGCGACGACGGGGTCGGACAACAGGTTCAGGGTCGCGGTCGATATTGGCGGCACCTTTACCGATATCGCCCTTCTGACCGACGCCGGTCTGATCCACCAAAGCAAGATCTCATCGACGCCGGCCGACCCCAGCATCGCGGTTATCGAAGGGGTCGGGCAGCTACTCGCCGAGTTGTCGATCCCGCCTGGCGCCATCGCCGAAGTGCTGCATGGAACCACCGTCGGCTCTAACACCATTCTGCAGCGCAAGGGGGCGAGGACCGGATTGCTTACCACCCGCGGCTTCCGGGACGTCTTGGAAATCGGACGCATCCGCATGCCGGACATGTTCGACCTGACCTGGGAAAAGCCGAAGCCGCTAGTGCCGAGACGGCATCGGATGGAAGTCACCGAACGCATGGCCGCTGACGGCTCGACGGTCGAGCCCTTGTCGAAAGCAAGCGTGATTGCCGCCGGCAAAATGCTGGTCGCCGAGGACATCGAAGCTGTCGCCATCGCCTTCATCAACAGCTACCGCAACCCGGCGCACGAGCTGCAGGCTGAAGCCATTCTTCGTGCGAATTTTCCGCATCTGCTGGTCACCACGTCGTGCGCGGTGCTGCCGGAAATGAAGGAATATGAGCGGACCAGCACGACGGTGGTGAACGCCTATCTGCTCGCCGCGATGCGCAGCTATCTGCAAAGGCTCGAATCGGGCCTTCGCTCCGTCGGCATCGCCGCACCTATCCTGGTCATGACCTCGAACGGCGGCATGCTGGCGGCGAATGTGACCTGCGAAAAGCCGGCGCTGGTGGTAGCTTCCGGTCCCGCCGGCGGCGTCATCGGCGCAGCGAGGCTCGGGGTCGCGCGCAACGACCGCGACGTCATCGTGTTCGATATGGGTGGCACCACCGCAAAGGCTGTGATCATCGAGGACGGCCGGCCCAGCATGACGTCGGAATACGAATTTCGCGATGGCATCTCGACATCGAGCCGCTTCATCAAAGCTGGTGGCTATATGCTCAAGGTGCCGGCGATAGACATCGCCGAGGTCGGTGCGGGCGGCGGCTCGATGGCCGGCATCGACGAGGGCGGCCTGCTGATCGTCGGGCCGCAGTCGGCCGGCGCCGTGCCGGGACCGGCATGCTACGGCCTTGGCAATGACCGGCCGACCGTGACCGACGCCAATGTCGCTCTTGGTTTCATCAACGCGACCTCGCTGGCGGGCGGCAAGCTCCACATAGATCGTTCGCTGAGCGAGAATGCGATCCGCATTTACGTCGGAGAGCCGCTCGGCCTGCCGTTGCAGGATGCCGCACATGGCATCCGTGCCGTCGCCAATGCGGCGATGGCGCGTGCCATCCGGGCGGTCACCGTCGAACGGGGACGGGATCCCCGCGATCTGACGCTGATGGCCTTCGGCGGCAATGGCGGCGTCCATGCGCCGGATTTGGCGCGCCAGCTCGGCATTCCGCGCGTCGTGGTGCCGCCGATGTCGGGCATCTTCAGCGCGCTCGGCATGCTCGCCTCCGATATCGAACATACGGCGCTCATGACGGTCAGCCGGCATCTCGACCGGATGGATGTCGCCGATCTCGGGGCGATCAAGGCGGAGTTGCGCAAGCAAGTCGCCGCGCAGCTTGCGGCCGACGGCTATCAGGCCGAACGCACGGCGTTCCTTTGGGAAGCGGACCTGCGCCATGAGGGGCAGGCCACTGAACTCACCGTGCCATTCGAGGGTGAGGATTTTGACCAGATCCGCGAGCGGTTCATTGCCGAATATTTCAAGACCTACGGCTATCGCGACTCAACTCCGATCGAGCTGATGAAAGTGCGCGTGGCCGGCCGTGGCCTGCGCGACAATCGTCTCGACTTCGGCAACATGAAGATCGCGGCGCGCGCGGGATCGTCCCGGACCGGCACGCGGCAGATTTCCTTTGCCCGGGGCGAGGCCGCGGTCGCCGTCGAGATCGTTGACCGCAGCGCGCTCGGATCCGCACCCCGCCAGGGACCGCTGATCATCGAGGAGTTCGACGCCACCATCGTCGTGCCGCCTGACGCCAGGGCGCACAAGGATGGGATCGGCTGTATCGTTCTGGAGTTCGAAGCATGAAGGTCGATCCGATCACCTTTGCGGTCATCAAGAGCGGTCTGGATTCGATTGCGGACGACATGGCCTACACCGTGGTCCGGATCGCGCGTTCCGAGATCGTCAAGGACGTCATGGACTTTTCCGCGGCCCTTTGCGCCGGCGACGGCCAGATGGTGGCGCAGGCCAAGACCATCGCGCAGCATCTCGGCGCGATACCGGAAGCGATGGCCTCGGTGCTGGCAAAATTCGAGGGCGATCTTCACGATGGCGACGTAGTCATCATGAACGATCCCTATCACGGCGGCATGCATCTGCCGGATATTTTCATGTTCGTGCCGATCTTCTTCGGCGGGCAGCGGCACGCCTTCGCGGTGGTGATCTGCCATCACACCGATGTCGGCGGCCGGGTGCCGGGATCGAACGCTTCCGATTCGACCGAGATCTATCAGGAAGGCCTGCGAATTCCGCCGCTCAAGCTCTATGATCGCGGCGTTCTCAATACGACGCTCGAGGCGCTGATCAAGATCAACGTCCGGGTACCGGACCGCGTCTGGGGTGATCTTTCGGCGCAGTTCGCCGCCGCCCAGGTCGGCAAACGCGGACTGGAAAAGCTGCTGCAGCGCTACGGCGCCGACGAGGTCGATGCGTATATGCAGGAACTGCTCGATTATGCCGAGCGGCTGACGCGTCAGGAGATCAAGACGTGGCCGAAGGGGACCTATCGTTTCGTTGACTATATCGACGACGACGGATTTTCCGACGCGCCGATTCCGATCAAGGTCGCGATTACCGTCAACGGCGACGGAACGCTGCTGGTCGATTACACCGGCTCCTCGCCGCAGGTGAAGGGGGCACTGAATTCGACGCTGAGTTTCACCCACTCGCTGACATATTTAAGTGTTCGCTGCGTGCTGGCAAAGGACGTGCCGAACAATGTCGGCCTGTTTCGCTGCATCACCGTGAAGGCGCCGGAGGCCTCCGTGCTCAATCCGGTTATGCCCGGCCCCTGCGCGGCGCGCGCGCTCACCGGCTATCGCGTGTTCGACACGATGCTCGGTGCGCTCGCGCAAATCGTCCCCGACAAGGTGCCGGCGGCCGGGGAGGGCGGCAACAGCGTCATCTGCATCAGCGGGCTGCGGCCCAATCGCCAGCCCTTCATCATCGTGGACATGATCTGCGGCGCGTGGGGCGGGCGGGCCGACAAGGATGGGCTCGAGGCCGTCACCAACGCCTCGCAGAATTTGTCCAACATGCCGGTCGAAGTCATGGAGGCCGAGCATCCGGTTCGCATCGAGGACTATTCTTTTGTTCCCGACAGTTGCGGTGCAGGCCAGTACCGCGGCGGTGTCGGCGTTCGGCGCAGCTACCGCATTCTGGCGCCCGAGGCGCTGCTGCAGTTGCGCACCGACCGCGTCAAGTTTCAGCCCTATGGCTTGAACGGCGGCGAGCCTGGCGGATCGTCACGGAATTTCATCGAGATCGGCAACGAACGCAATGCGCTGCCCGGCAAGATCACAACGACGGTGGCGCGCGATACTCTTATTATTCACGAACAGGCTGGGGCGGGCGGGTTCGGCAATCCGCTGCTGCGGGAGCCGGAGCAGGTGCGCGAAGATTTCCTCGACGGCAAGATCACCGCGGCCTTTGCCGAGCGGCATTATGCGGTGAGCTTTGGTGCATGCGGCGCACTGGACGTCGAGGCGACTGCGCGGCTACGATCTGAACGCGCCACCACGCCAGAACCATCGGGTACGCGTCATGGAGCTTAGCGTGGCGTCACGAGCGCCCAAGGTGATCCGGAATCCGGAAGCCAGCCGCGCCAAGATACTGGACGCGGCGCGCATCGAATTCGTGACCCATGGCCTGAGCGGCGGACGCGTCGACCGCATCGCCGAGCAGAGCGGCGTCAACAAGAACTTGATCTATCACTATTTCGGCTCCAAGGACGCGCTTTACCTTGCGGTGCTGGAACGGATCTATGCCGATTTGCGCGCCCGTCAGCAGGATGACGATTTGCGTGGTCTGCCACCGATTGAGGGAATGAAGCGGCTGGTCAGCAACACCTTCGACCACTTTGTCGCGACCCCAGATCTGATCCGGCTGATGAGCATCGAAAACATTCACTACGCCGAGCATCTGAAGAGTTCGAGCTTAACCAAAGCTCTATACAGCGGCTTGCTCGACACCATCCGCATTCTCCTGAAGCGCGGTCAGGAGCAGGGCGTGTTTCGCGCCAGTGTCGATGCGGTCGATCTCTATCTGTCCATCTCCGGGCTTGCTTATTTCTTTCTGTCCAATCAGCACACGCTATCCTGGTTGCTCGACCGCGATCTCGCGGCGCGCCGGCGCGTCCTCAAGCGCCGTCAGCACGTCGTTGAGATGGTGCTGAGCTATTTGACAAAAGCTTCGCCGGCTGAAGCCGCCGGCGCCGACCGAGAATGATCAAAACGGAGATTTGGACATGAGAAGAATCTTTCTATCGACCGTAATGCTTCTGAGTATTGTTGCCACCGCCATTGGCGCTTCACCTGCCTCCGCACAGGATAAATTATCGGTGCGGCTGGATTTCTCGCCATGGGGCGTACAGGCGGCGATGCATCTGGCGCAAAACAAGGGCTGGTTCAAGGAGGCCAATCTCGACGTTGACATTCAGGACGGTCGCGGTTCCGGCAACACCATTCAGCTCGTGAATGCGGGCCAGGCGGATGTCGGCCAGGTGCAGGTCGGACTGGTCGGTTCTGCCCGTGCCAAGGGGGCGACCATCCGTTCGATCGCCACGTTCCAGCGCCGCACCGATTTGTGCATTCTCGTCGACAAGGACTCGCCGATGGCACGCGCCGCCGATCTGCGCGGCAAGGTCGTGGTGGTGTTCGCGGCAAGTCCCTGGGCGCCCTTCATCGACACCTATCTGAAATCCGGCGGTCTCAGCCGCGACGATCTCAAGGTCGATGTCGTCGATCCCGCGGCCTTGTGGGGTACCTATATCGCCAAGCGTGCGGATGGGCTGATGTCTACTGTCGGTTCGGCGCTGCCGATCGCCGAGCAGCCGCGACCCTCGAAGTGCCTGCTGGCGTCGGATGCCAATATCACCTTCCCGAGCTATGGCCTCGTTGCCCGCGAAGACACCATCGCCAGCAAAGGTCCGGCCCTCCACCGCCTGATCCAGGTCGAGCAGCGCGCCTGGCAGCAGTTGCGCACCAACCCCGAAGACGGCGTCAAGGCAATGATCGCCGAGCGACCCGACGCGCGGCTCGATCCGGCGATCCTGCTCAATCAGATCAAGCTCACGCTGGATTATTTCGATACGTCGGCGACCAAGGGCAAGCCGATCGGATGGCAGGCCAAGGAGGATTGGGAAGCCGCGCTGAAGTCGATGGAAGCCGCGGGCGTCGTCAATGCCGGCTGGAATGTGGCCGATTACTACACCAACTCGCTCGTCGAGTGACATGATCACGACGGCTCCAGCGGTTGCCGCGGCTCCCTACGTTGCTCTGGACCGCGTCAGGAAGACCTATTCATCTCCGCGCGGTCCGGTCGCGGCGCTCGAAAATATCAGCCTCGATATCCGTCCGCGCGAATTCGTCAGCGTGGTGGGCCCGTCCGGCTGCGGCAAGAGCACGTTGCTGAAGCTGGTCGGGGGACTGGAGAATGTTTCATCGGGCAGGGTCGTAGTGGCCGGGAAGGTGCTGGATGGTCCCCCCGACCGGCTGGGCATGGTGTTTCAGCGCGATGTGCTGCTGGACTGGCGCACCATCCTCGACAACGTGCTGCTGTCGATAGAATTCACCCGCAAGCCGAGCGCCGACGAGCGGGAACGCGCGATGACGCTCATCAACCGGTTCGGGCTCGGCGGCTTCGAGCATCGTTTTCCGTGGGAGCTCTCCGGCGGCATGCGCCAGCGCGCCTCGATCTGCCGTGCTCTGCTCGCCGATCCCGAACTGTTGCTGATGGATGAGCCGTTCGGAGCGCTGGACGCCATGACACGCGATGACCTCAACGTCGAACTCGCCCAGATTTGGCAGGACACCCGAAAGACCCTGCTGTTCATCACCCATTCGATCGTCGAAGCCGTGTTCCTGTCCGACCGGGTCGTGATGATGAGCAAGGCGCCAGGCGTGATCGTCGATACCATCGCCATCGATTTGCCGCGTCCGCGCCGGCTTGCGGTGCGCGACAGCGCCGAGTTCGCCGCCTATGTGCACCGGATTCGTCACCATTTCGCGGAACTCGGGATCGTCAAGGAATGATGCATTTCGCGCGAAAGCTGCTCGGCGGCGACAATGAGACGCGCGACGTCGTCGTTGTGCTGGGATCTGCCTTGCTACTGTGGGAAGCCGGCGTCCGGCTGTTCCGGCCGTCGCCGCTGATCTTGCCGGCGCCCTCGGCGATTTTCTCAGCCTTCCTGGAAACTCCGGGATTATTCATGCGGCACCTGGGCTTCACCCTTGGGATGACCTGCATCGGCTTCGTGCTCGCGGTCGTGCTCGGGGTCGCGTTGGCGGTCGGCATCGTTTATTCGCGAATTCTCGAGCGCACGATCTACACGCTGCTGGTCGCGCTCAACTCGATTCCGAAGGTGGCGCTGGCGCCGCTGTTCGTGATCTGGATGGGAACAGGACCGGAGCCGAAGGTAGCGATCGCGCTAATGCTCGCGATCTTCCCGATTGTGATTGATACCGTGCTGGGCTTGCGATCGGTCGATCCGGACATGCTGCATCTGGCGCGGGTGTCGAAGGCCTCGCCCTGGGCGGTGCTCACCAAGATACGTTTCCCCTGTGCCTTGCCCAGCCTATTCGCCGGTATGAAGGTTGCGATCTCGTTCGCGCTGGTCGGTGCGATCGTCGGCGAATTCGTTGCCGGCAGCCGCGGCATCGGATTTCAGATCCTGGTTGCGCAGGGCCAGTTCGACACGGTCCGGGTGTTCGTGTCGCTGCTACTGCTCGGTCTGGTCGGGACCGTGCTGTTTTTCATGGTCGATTATGCCGAGCGGCTGTTGCTGCCGTGGCATGTCTCGCAGCGCGCACGCCACGAACGATCCGCCGAGCGCGTATGAAAAGCGCGCCGAACTCGCTCGGAACACTGGCGCTGATCGCCACCGCCGCACTTTGGGGCAGCAATCATGTGGTCGCGCGGGCGGTGCGAGAGGCGGTGCCGCTGCCGGCGCTGGTGTTCTGGCGCTGGCTGCCCGCAGCGATCCTCTTGACCATCGTTGCGTTGCCGACATTGCGGCAGGGTTGGCCGGCGATCCGGCCCCGGCTCGGCGGGCTGATCGTGGGCGGGGCCGTCGGCGTCGGCCTGTTTTCCTATTTGCTGCTCGGAGGCGCCTATCAGAGTCTGGCTATCGAGGTCGGGTTCATCAATGCCACCACGCCGGTCTGGGTGCTGCTGCTCGGGGTCTGGATGGGCGGCGGCCATCTCACGGCGGGAATGAAAGGCGGCCTTGCGCTGGCCTTTGCCGGTACGCTTCTCATTGTCACCAAGGGCCAGCTTCAGGTCTTGACCGAGCTCCGTTTCAGTCTCGGCAATTTATGGTCGCTGCTGGCGGCGATTTCGTTTGCGTGGTTCTCGATCCGCGTTCGCGACTGGACCCGCACCATCGCGCCGTTGCCGCTGATGGTGGTCACCGGATGGTCAGGCGTGATCGTCGTCATGTTGCCGGTCTATGCGATCTGGATCGACAATGGCGGACCGTGGCTGGTCTGGAACGAGGCCGATCTTGGCTCAGCCGTCGCGGCGACGGCCTATATCGGTCTCGCGCCGACTATGCTGGGAAATCTGTTCTATCTCTATGGCGTCGGCGTGCTGGGCCCGGCCCGCGCGGCCGCGTTCCTCTATCTCACCCCGCTGTTTTCAGCGGGGCTCTCGATCGGCTGGCTGGGTGAGCAACTGGCCTGGTACCACATCGCCGGGATCGCGGCGATATTTTCGGGTTTGATTATTCTCGGTAAGTCCGGACCGGCACGAGAGAGAGATCGCCTAGAATCCGAGCTGGTTCGTTAACGATCGGAGCCATGTGATCTTCGGGCTTTAGCGACCTGACGACTATTCAGCTCCATTGCGTTTTCGGGCAGGGTCGAGAGCGGACGGCTGCTTCTGGTGCCAACAGGCAACATCATTCGAAGTTCGTTGGACGGTCCTAAGAGAAACGATTTGGCCCGTACCGTGTAATCGCTTCGGTACGTCTAGCAGGCGGAATGGCACCTGCAGTAATTGTATTGTCACGCCTATGGGCCATTAGGTCCGAAGGGGAGACGGTTCAATCAAAAGGAAGCGTAGGTGAGTAGAATCGGGCTCTCGAATTCCTCCAGTTGCGACTGTCCTTCCCCCTGCCGGCTTATTTCGGCTGCTGGTCGTTCGAGCCGCAATAGTGTTTGGCCTGACCTTTTGGCAACGCGGGAGTTCAGGGCCCGCTTGCCGTGGTGCTTGCCTAAGGAGAGTGACTGGGTTCTAATGCTGCAACGCAATGAGTGGGAGTAAATCCGATGTTTTCGAAATTGGGAACAGCCGCGGTCGTTTTTTCGCTGGCGCTGATGCCGAGCCTGGGGGCGAATGCTCAAGAAGTCATAAAAATCGGAATACCAACGGGGCTTTCCGGGGCCAACAGCGTGGTGGCGCCTTCGGTGGTGCAGTCAGCTGAATTGGCCGTTGATGAGATTAATGCGGCTGGCGGCATTCTCGGCAAAAAGGTAGCGCTCGAGGTTGCCGATGACGGCTCAGGCGCGGCCGGCGCTCAGAAAGCCGCGGACTCGCTGATTTTTCAGAAGAAGGTCAATGCGCTGATTTCGATGCAGACCAGCGCCGCCCGTAACGGCATGCTGCCGGTCGTATCGCGTGGCAAGGTCCCCTACATCTACACGTCCCTCTATGAGGGCCGCTCCTGCAACAATTATCTCTACGCCGATGGCCCGGTCCCCGAGCAGATGGTGGGACCCATCGTCGATCATTTCATGGACGAGTACAAGGCGAAGACCTTTTTCCTGGTAGGTAGCGACTATGCGTTCGGGCGCGGAATGTTGGCCTTCACCAAAGCTTACATCGAGAAGAAAGGCGGCCGGGTCGTCGGCGACGAATATCAGCCAATGGACGCGACCGACTGGACCGCAATCATCTCCAAGATGCGAAGCGCCAACCCGGACGCGGTGATCTTCTCAACCGCCGGCGGTGCACCGAACGTCACGTTGCAAAAGCAGTATAAGGCAGCAGGGATGAAAGCCCCTGTCGGCAATCTAAGCGTGGACGAGGGCACGGCAAAGGCAATGGCAGCCGATGCGGATGGTGTGTTCATCTCCGCCTCCTTCCTCACCAATATCGATACGCCCGCGAACCATAAATTCATGTCGGCAATGAAGGCAAAGTTCGGGGACAAGCTCCTCACGCCCAACGACCTTTCCGTGCCGGAATATGATGCGGTTTATCTCTATAAAGCGGCCGTCGAAAAGGCGAAGACTACCGATGCCGGGCCGGTCATCGCGGCTCTGGCCGAAGTGTCATTCGACGGCCCCCGCGGCAAGGTGCAGATGAACGCCCAGCGCCATGCGCCGCTCACGATGTATCTGGGGCAGGTGCAGGCTGACGGCTCGGTGAAGATCGTGAAGAGCTTCCCGAACGTCAGTCCAGGCGAGCAGTGCCCGAAGCTCTGACGGGTGAGAAGACCAGAGCTTCCATGCCTTGATAACCCCCGCAACAGCGGGGGTTATCTGCGCCGTAATCGCGACTTTGTCGCAGACGATTGCGTGTGCCCTTGAGCGGTGCCAATCTCTCTTTTTCCTGACGCGCCGAGGAAACTCATTCCGCTGTTCGGCAGCATCGAAGCCACGCGGAGACCGGCATGACCGCACTCGTTTTGGACATCATCACGACCGCCGCAATATTGTTTGCCGTCGCGTCCGGGCTTCTCATCATCCTCGGGGTGCTTAAGATCGTGAATTTCGCCCATGGCGGCTTTCTCACCATCGGCGGCTATTCGGGGCTCGTGGTGACGCAGCTTGGCTGGAATGCATGGCTGGCCTATCCGTCGGCGGCTGTGGCCGGGGTCCTAATGGGAGCCGTCGTCGAACGCTTCGTCATACGTCCGCTGTACGATCGGCCCCTCGATGCAATCTTGGCGACCTGGGGTCTCGGCATCATCATCGGCCAGCTCATCACGATCGCTTTTGGCCGCGAGATTCAGTTTGTGCAGGCGCCTATCACAGGGGCTACCAATGTCATTGGAGGCACTTATTCTCTCTACCGTCTTTTTCTCATCGTCGCGGCGGCACTGGTGGCGGGCGGCATTGCAGCGCTCCTAAACGCGACCCGGCTCGGCCTCGAGGCGCGTGCGGTGATCATGAACGAGCCGCTCGCGCGGGGGCTCGGCATCAATAGCGGGCATGTCCGCTTCGTCACGTTCTGCATCGGGGCCGGGCTTGCGAGCCTCGCCGGTGCCCTGATCACACCTCTTTCCAGCGTCGATCCGAATATGGGCGTGCCCTGGCTGGTCAACGCGTTCATGCTGGTCCTCGTGTCGTCAGTATCGCTCGCAAGTCTTGCGACCGCGGCGCTCACGCTTGGAGGTGCACAGGTGCTCGTTTCCACCTTCATCAGCCCAGTGATCGGCGGACTGACCATCGTAGTTCTAGCAGCCCTCCTTCTGCGCATCCGGCCCGCGGGGTTCGGCAATGGCTGACCTCGCCGCCAAACCCGAGACCCTGCCCCGCCGGGCTTTTTCTAGCCGGCTCGTGCCCGCTGGGTCGATAGCAGGGCTGGGCATAGTCGCGGCCGTCGCAGGGCCCTCTCTTCTCGACGCCTACACCATCAACATCCTCGTGCGCTCCTTCCTCTACGCCGCGACAGCGCTCACGGTGGACATCCTTTGGGGCTATACCGGCATCCTCACCTTTGGTCAGGCCGCATTTTTCGGAATTGGGGCGTATGCTGCTGGCATCGCCTTCACGTATATGGACTTCTCGCTACAAACCGCAGTGCTGGCGCTCGTGGCGGGTTTGGCCGTTTCGGCGATCGTGGCCGGCGTAACCGGGTGGATATCGTTCTTCCACGGCGCATCGCCGCTGTATGCCGCGATCGTGACGTTGGCGCTGCCGATCATCCTCGTGCAGCTCCTCTACTCCGGCGGAACCTTTACCGGCTCATCCAGCGGGCTCGTGGGCTACAACACCTTCGACCTGTCGGTGGAGGCGTGGTTCACGATCTGCGGCATCGGCCTCGTGGTGCTGACGACGGCGGCCTGGTTCTTTGTCAATAGCGATTTCGGCCGGGTGCTGGTCGCGATCCGCGAGAACGAGCAGCGCTGCACATATCTCGGGATCAATGCGCCGCGGGTCAAAATCCTGCTGATGGTGGTCATGGCAATGATCGCCTCGGTCGCTGGCTATGCGTACGCCGGCTATACGGTGGTCGTCGCGCCGGAGATTGGGAGCTTCGTGTTCGGCACCGAGTTGGTGATGTGGGTCGCGCTCGGCGGGCGCGGAACGTTGATCGGCCCGGTGCTTGGCACGATCGCCATCGACCTGATCAGCGCTTACCTGTCCGGCAATCTGCCGTATGTCTGGAAGCTGATCATCGGTTCGATCTTCGTGCTTGTGATCGTAGCGCTGCCGCAGGGGATCGTACCAGTGCTCAAGACTGGCCTGCGGCGCCTGTGGTCGGCTGCCACCCGCCGCGATGCTGCGCCGTGCGTCGCGGTCCCGGCACTTATTGAAGCCCCAGAGGGACGCCGCGCCGGCATCGGCTCGGATGCACCTGCCTTGAACGTCGCGGATCTGGCCTGCTCCTATGGCAGCCTTAAAGTACTCGAAGGCGTGACGTTCAAGGCGCTGGGGAGCGAGCTCTTGGGCATCATCGGGCCGAATGGCGCGGGCAAGACCACGCTCATGCGCTGCCTTTCGGACGGTTATGAGCGCACGGGCGGGACGGTCGCGGTGTTCGGAAAGGCCATTGCGCGCACTCCGCCGCAGCGCGTGGTTGGCTTCGGTATCGGTCGAAGCTTCCAGACCACCAGCCTCTTCGAAACTTTAACAGTGGCCGAATGCCTGCGTCTCGCCCGCTATCGGCTGGACGGAACGCGCATGCTGAGTCATGCGCCGACGCTCGCGCTGCCTGACAGCGCCCGCCGCGTCATCACCGCGACTGGCCTCGACCGCCAGCTGGCGATCGAGTGCCGACATTTGTCTCACGGCATGAAACGCGCGCTGGAGCTGGCGATGGTGCTGGCGCTGGAGCCAAGTGTGCTGCTGCTTGACGAGCCGACTGCCGGCCTCACCAAGCCCGAGCGCACGCTGATCGGCAGTATCCTGGTCGACCTCGTCCAGCGCGAGGGCCTCTGCACGCTGATCATCGAGCACGACCTGGACTTCGTCCGCGAAATTTCTACCCGCATCATCGTGCTGCATCAGGGCAAGGTGGTGCTGGACGGCTCGGTGGCCGAGGTGGTCGGCTCCGAGCTCGTGCGGACGATCTATGCGGGCGGCGCGCATCAGGAACTGGCGCCATGAGCCCAACAGTCCTCGACATTGCCGATCTGAGCAGCGGGTACGGCGAAGCCGTGGTACTGCGCAATGTCTCGCTCAGCATCCGGGCCGGCGAAATCTTTGCCCTGCTTGGCAAGAACGGCATGGGCAAGAGCACTCTCCTCAAGACGGTACTCGGCTTCCTCCCGGCCAAGCGGGGCAGGATCAAGCTGTTCGGGGAGGACGTCACCGCCCTGCCCACCCATTTGATCGCGCGCAAGGCCATTGCCTACACTCCCCAGGAGCAGACGCTGTTCCAGGACCTGACGGTAGAGGACAATCTCCGGCTCGGCCTCCGCGACGATCGGGGCTTTGCCGAAGGGCTGGCCCGCGTCCGCGAATACTTCCCCATCGTCGGAAAGCGTCTGAGCCAGAAGGCCGGCACCCTCAGCGGCGGCGAGCAGAAGATGCTGATCGTCTGTCGCGCACTGCTCGGCTCGCCCCGACTCATGCTGATCGATGAGATCTCGGAAGGGTTGCAGCCGTCCATGATCCAGCGCCTGACCGAGATCCTGTTGGCGGAGCGCAAGCGCACGGGGACGGCGATCTTCGTCGTGGAGCAGAACGTGCCATTCGCGTTTTCCCTGGCGGACCGGTATGCGGTGCTAAAGATTGGCGAGATCGCCGATGATGGGGTGGCGGGCGACGAGCCTGCTGCGGCACGTGTCCAGGATCAACTGCGGGTGTGATTTTTGAGACGTGAAGCGAACACTTTCTCCATCATTGCCCGATGTCCGCGGACCGGGCGGCTCGGGGGGCGGTGACCACGCAAATGCTGCTGCGCTCACCCCCGGATCGGCCGAAAGGCAACGGGAAAGGTAAGAGACAATGGGGAGGATACGATGAACGAGTTGGAGATGCTTGTTGAGGCGCTGGGAATCCAGCTTGAAAAGGAGCGAAGATCTGCGGTTCTCGCCGCCTTCCAGCCCGTGGCCCAAGAAATCGCAAAGCTGCGAAGCCTCGATCTGACAGATGTTCATCCAGCGGTGGTTTTCTCGCCCCTGCCGGCGAGCCAGCAGGACTGAGGTCGGCAATGCACGAAAATCCAATCACGCGCCCCATTGCGGAGCTATCGGCCGATCTTCGCGGCGGGAAGTTGACAAGCATCGATCTCCTCGAGAACGCGCTTTACCGCATCGCACTGCTCGATCGCAAGCTGGAAAGCTTCGTTTGCCTCGCCGAGGATGCCCGCGCCCAGGCTGCGGCGGCTGACCGCGAAATCGCTCAGGGCAGGTGGCGCGGACCTCTCCACGGCGTGCCTGTGGCGGTCAAAGACAACTATCTCACCGCGGACATGCCGAGCCGCGCCGGTACCGATGCCCCCGGCGTGCACTTCGCCAAGGAGGACTCCGCAGTCGTCGCGAAGCTGCGCGAAGCCGGCGCGATCATCGTCGGCAAGACGCGGATGCACGAATTCGCTTGGGGCAATGTAACGCCGCCCTCGAAGAACCCTTGGGATCTGAGCCGCGTCCCTGGCGGCTCGAGCGGCGGATCGGGCGCTGTCGTCGCCGCGCGGATCCTGCCTGTGGCGATGGGTTCGGACACTGGCGGATCGATCCGTATCCCAGCTGCCTTGTGCGGCACGGTCGGGCTGAAGCCGACCTTCGGCCGAGTGAGCCGCGCCGGAATCGTTCCCCATAGCTGGTCGCTCGACCATGCCGGGCCGCTCTCCTATACTGTCGCTGACAGCGTCTATGCCCTCAACGCTATTTCCGGTCACGATCCGAAAGATCCGGGCTCGGCGCGCATCGACGTTCCGGATTTTACGGCGGCGCTTGGCCAGCCCATCACCGATCTTCGGGTCGGCATCTGCCGCAACCATATGTTCGACAACAATCAGCCCGATGTCGATGCGGCCATCGAGGCCGCGATCCGCTTCTACCGCGACGCCGGGGCCCAGCTCGTTGAATTCGAGCTGCCGATCCTTGCCTTTGGTCTTGGCGCGATCTTTGCGATCGAGCTGTCCTCTTCTACTGCCTACCACAGCCGCAATCTGGCCAGCGGGGCGGTGACCGGCTTCACCAACGACGTGCGCACGCTGGTTGAGATGGGCCGCTTGGTCACCGGGCCAGATTACCTCAAAGCCGAACAGCTCCGCCGTGTTCTGATCGATGATCTCGCCAAGGTCTTTGCTGACGTGGACGTGATTATCGGGCCCACCTGCCCACTCACGGCATGGCCGATCGGGGAATGGACGGTTCGCGTCGGAGCGCAGGACGAGAGCGTGCTCGCAGCTTCGTGGCGGCTGACCTATCCTTGGAATTTGGCTGGGTTGCCTGCGATATCCCTGCCTTGCGGGTTCGATAGCACCGGACTGCCCATCGGCCTGCAGCTCGCGGGCCGCCCCTTCGACGAGATGACCCTGATCCGCGTCGCTGATGCGTATGAGCGCGGACATGGCTGGAAAGACATGCACCCCAAACTTTGGGATCGCAGCGGAGTTGGCAATGCAAGCTGAAAGCCCGATCACGGTCGCCTGTATCCAGATGGAGCCGAAGATCGGCGAGAAGAAAGCCAATGTGGCGCACTAGTTGGACAAGATCGCCGAGGCCGCAGGCAAGGGCGCACGGTTGATCGTGCTCCCCGAGCTGTGCAATTCCGGCTATGTCTTTGCATCGCGGCACGAGGCTTTCACGCTGGCCGAGCCGGTGCCTAATGGGCCGACGTCTGAGGTCTGGCTGGAAGCGGCCCGCCGGCACGGCGTCGTGATCGTTGCCGGCATCTGCGAGCGAGCGGGCGACGCGCTCTACAACAGCGCCGCGATCGTCGGGCCTGACGGCTTCATCGGCACCTATCGCAAGGTGCATCTATGGGGCGCGGAGAATCTGTTCTTCGAACCCGGCGATCTCGGCGTCCCCGTATGGAAGACTGAGTTCGGCCGAATGGCGGTGGCGATCTGCTACGATGGCTGGTTTCCGGAAACCTATCGGCTGGCGGCGCTGCAAGGCGCAGACATCCTTTGCGTGCCAACCAACTGGGTTCCCATGCCAGACCAGCCCGCGAACACGCTGGTCATGGCGAATATCCTCGCGATGGGCGGCGCACATTCCAACAGCATGTATGTCGCCGCGGCCGACCGCGTGGGCGTGGAGCGCGACCAGCCCTTTCTGGGATGCAGCCTGATCGTCAGCCATACAGGGTTCCCGCTCGCGGGTCCTGCGAGCAAAACTGAAGAGGATATCATCTACGCCGAACTGAACCTGTCGGATGCCCGCCGGAAGCGCGTGCTGAACAATTTCAATCAGCCTCTGCGCGACCGCCGCATCGATCTTTACGATGAGATGCTCGGGGCCAGCATAAAGCGGGGGTGGTACTGATTGGTCTATCCTTCGCGTGTTTAGGATCCGGCAGTTTTTGGCCATGCTTGTCTTGGACTAAAGTTAGACCATCGAGATGAAAATAGAAAACTTGCGGCATGGCGATAGGATCCGGAGAGCCTGCGCCGGGCAGGAACAATCATTGCCTGAGCAGCGCGGGCGCACTGCTCGGCGGCTTGCGAACATGGACCTCCTGCTCGAAGCTATAAGCCAGCTCGATCAAACGCCCCTCGCTCCAGGGCTTTCCCAGAATATCCATTCCGACCGGCACGCCCAGCGGGGCTGTGGCGGTCG
>DASXJV010000001.1:0-38365 GCA_036497205.1 Bradyrhizobium sp. | reverse complement strand
TCGCTAACAGCAAGCCCGCCCTACGCGGTTCTACGCAGCCCTTCAAAACCTCAGCACCTTCGATCCAACCGCCGCGCCGATGGCGGCGACGATGATGGTGGCGAGCGTGTACCAGGTCGCAACGAAGAGCGGCGAGTCGTCGGTGCAGTTCGACGCATAGAGGGTGGCCGCAAGGCCCGACGACAGCACGCCCGCCATGGCGCCGGCGAGCGCGGGTTTGGCCGGCGCGCCATGGCGCAGGCCGATCAACGCGGCCGCAAGCAGCGGCAGCGACAGCAGCGGCACGGCGGTCAGGCACACCTTCCAATTGTGGCCGACCAGCCGCGTCATCATCGGCAACCGCTGCGGCATCATCATCTCGCTTGCGGTCCCGATCACGAGAAGTCCGGCCGGGATCAGCAGCAGCCACGCCCAGCCGTGCAGCGAGGCTTCCGGCCGCGACAAATGCAGGCTGATGGCGATGGCCGGGATCGCCAGCGCCAGCGTTACCGCAAACTTCAGATCAAAGAACGGATTGCGCATCGCGGTCATGACATCCGGACGGACGCCCAACTCCGCGAAGAACATCGCCATCGAAACCGGCACCGCAGCGAGTAACGCCAGCGCCAGCACGAACCCGACCGGCCGCGCGTGGTGCGCATTATCGGCGGCGATGGTTCGAATCAGCTGATCAGTTTCCATTTCTCATCGTTCCCGTAGTTTGGCGGTGAGGCTGGCAAGCCCGCGATGCAGCGCCACGCGCACCGCGCCCTCGCTCATTGCGAATTTCGCCGCCGTTTCCTTGATCGATGCGCTGTCGACCGCGATCGACTGCAGTACGTCGCGCTGACGCGCCGGCAGGGACTGGAGCTGGGCCGCGACCTCGCTCGCAGGCGCGGTCTCCGCGGCAGGCTCGCTTGGAATCGTCTCGGCGAAATCGTCGATGTTGACGAAAACCCGCCGGCCGCGGCGGCGCAGCGAATCGATCAGTTTGTTGCGGGCGATCGCAAACAGCCAGGGCGCGAACGGCGCGTTGGCGTCCCAGGTATGCCGCTTCAGATGCACCGCCAACAAAATGTCCTGCACAACGTCCTCGGATTGATCGACCGGTTGCCCTGCCCGCGCCAGACCCCGGCGCGCCGCGGCCCTCAGTACCGGCGTGACGGACTTGAGCAGACGATGATACGCCGCACTGTCGCCTGAAATGGCCGACCGCATCAGGCCCGTCCATTCATCTTCACGTTCGGGCACGCGCGCTCCCACACTGCAATTCGATTGACCTTTCAATTTGTTACGACCGACGGCATCAATCACGAAATCGTGATCACCTATCCGGAAGGCATCGGGGGGCCATCGCGCCCCGTTTGGGAATCGCGACGACAAATTCTCGCATCCGCAGGCTCATAACATCGATCGGTCCGGCTAGCACCCGCGGCATTGATTCCAAAAGGGTTTCGCGAACGAAATGCTTGGGAAGCACTCACCGGCAAGATGCGGCTGCCCAGCTTTTGCCCGGACTCGCGCGAAGATTCCCCTTTTTTGCCCCGCTGCGGACACGCCGCGAGGTCTGATTCCCTTTTGGGAGCTGGCAAATGGGGAGATTGCAATGACAATCAGAGCAAACGGGCGCTCCGCATTGATACTGGCAACAGGGCTCCTTGTGTGTTTCGCAGGGCCATCGCAGGCGGCGGGCGCAGACGCAGACAACGCAGCCACAAGTTCGAAATCGGAAAATGCCGCAGGGGCACCCATTACGCTCGACAAATACACCAAACACACCGCGCGCCACGCACATCGTAAATCCAGCAAGGTGGCGCTGAAATCCTCTACGGCAAAGAAACCCGCCACAGCCGATGCCACGGCCGGCGACACCGACAGTCTGACCGCGATCCCGCCATCAGTGGCCAACGCCAATGCACAACTGGCGTCTGCCGACACGCCGGCCGGCAACGCCAAGGCAATGTCCGCACGGGCCAACGAAATTCTGCAGACCGCGCCGGACAATGCGGCCGACGCGCAACCGGCCGCTGAGACTAAGGTCATTTCCGCCGATCAGCTCAACGACGTCGATCGTGCGCTGCGCGAAACCGCGCCACCCGCGCCGACCCTGACGATGGCCGCGGCACCCGCCGCGCCTGCCGCCGCGACCGTGATGGCAGCAGGCACCAACGAAAACTCCATTTGGGACCAGACCTCTCTGATCGGGAAAATCTTCATCGGTTTCGGCGCTCTGCTGACTATGGCCTCCGCCGCGCGCATGTTCATAGCCTAGCCGGTAATTAGCACCGTTCGTCATTTGCGTCGGCGCAAGGCGCCGCCCGGTGAAAAGCTCCCTCCGCGAAGCAATCCAGAGGCCACAGGCGCAGACTGGATTGCTTCGTCGCTTGCGCTCTTGGCAATCACGGGATGACGCACTATCCCAAACCCCACTTGAAGCCCATCCCGCCAGCGGGCACATTGCCCGCGAAATCAGGCGCGGGGTGCACCATGAGCACGTTCGAACACATCATTGTCGAAAGCAAAGGCGCGGTCGGCATTATCACGCTCAACCGCCCGAAGATGCTTAATGCGCTGTCCTTCGGCGTGTTTCGCGAAATCGCCGCCGCAGTCGACGATCTCGAAGCCGAGGACGGAATCGGATGCATCCTGCTGGCTGGCGGCGAAAAGGCTTTCGCCGCGGGTGCCGACATCAAGGAAATGCAGCCGAAAACCTTCATCGACATGTTTTCCAGCGATTTCACCGCTGTTGGAGGCGACCGCGTTGCCAGGTGCCGCAAGCCGACCATAGCGGCCATCAGCGGCTATGCGCTGGGCGGTGGCTGCGAACTGGCGATGATGTGCGACATCATCATCGCCGCGGACACCGCGAAATTCGGCCAGCCGGAGATCACGCTCGGCACCATTCCCGGCCTAGGCGGCACCCAACGGCTGACGCGTGCGGTCGGCAAATCCAAGGCGATGGACCTGTGTCTGACCGGCCGGATGATGGATGCCGCGGAAGCGGAGCGCTCGGGCCTCGTCAGCCGCGTCGTGCCATCAGACAAATTGATGGACGAAGCGCTGGCAGTGGCGGAAAAAATCGCCTCGATGTCGCGGCCCGCGGCTGAGATGGCGAAGAACGCCATCAACCGCGCGTTCGAGACGCCGCTGTCCGAAGGACTCAACGTCGAACGCGACCTGTTTCACTCGACCTTTGCGCTGGAGGATCGCTCCGAAGGCATGGCGGCGTTCATCGAAAAGCGCAAGCCTGCGAACAAGAACAGGTAGAGCGCGCGTCGCGACTCAAAGCCCAGGCGCAATTGGGACAGCCAGCGCCTGGAATCGAACGCCGCCGGCAGCAGCTATAGCGTATTTGCACCTGAGATTCGTCTGTGACGAACCGGCAACAGCGAAGCACTGAATTCGCGCCGTTTCCCCAGCTGACGGTTTGCCTGTGGCGGCGGCGCCCTCTAAACAGGTAAATGTGTCGAAGTCGCCGGCGGGGCGGACGGCCGGGGTTGTTACGGGATCATATGATTGGGCGTGCCGCTAGAGTTGGCCACGTGGGAAGGCGCGTGCTTCGATCGGGCATTTGCCTTGCCATCGCAACTTGCGCTGGTTTTGCCGCTACCGCGGCGTTCAGTTTTTCCGCTACCGCGGCCTGGGGCGAAGCCCTCCCCGAGGCCTTAGCCAAGGCCTATCAAACCAATCCGCAGCTCAATGCCGAACGGGCGCGGCAGCGCGCCACCGACGAGAACGTGCCGCAGGCCTTGGCGGGCTACCGGCCGCAGATCGTCGCCAGTCTGAGCGGCGGACTGCAGGCCGTGCGCAACCTGCTGCCGGACAACACCATTCAATCCGCCACCCTGAAGCCCTGGACCATCGGGGTGACGGTGACGCAGACGCTGTTCAACGGTTTCAAGACTGCCAACAGCGTGCGCGTGGCGGAGCTGCAGGTGCGGTCCGGGCGCGAGGCATTGCGAAATGTCGGCCAGGGCGTGCTGCTCGACGCCGCCACCGCCTACAGCAATGTGCTGGCCAACCAGTCTCTGGTCGAAGCGCAACGCTCGAATGTCGCATTCCTGCGGGAAACCCTCGGCGTCACCCAAAAGCGTCTCAATGCCGGCGACGTAACGCCGACCGACACCGCCCAGGCCGAAGCGCGGCTGAGCCGGGGGCTTGCCGATCTGAACGCCGCCGAGGTCAATCTCGCCATCAGCCAGGCGACCTACACCCAGGTGATCGGCAACCCGCCCGCACAATTGCGACCCGCCGAAACCGTGGACCGCTATTTGCCGCGCAGCCGCGACGACGCCACCACCCTCGCCTTCAAGGAGCACCCGGCGGTCATGGCCGCAAGCTTCGACGTCGATGTCGCCGCGACCTCCATCCATGTCGCCGAAAGCAGCCTGCTGCCGTCCATCACGCTGCAAGGTAGCGCCAGCCACAGTAGCGAGGCGGATCCCACGATCAGCACGCTAAGGACCGATCAAGCGTCGGTGATCGCCCAGATGAACGCACCGATCTACGATGGCGGCACCGCGGCTTCGCAGACCCGGCAGGCCAAGGAACTGGCCGCGCAAAGCCGGCAGGTGCTCGACCAAATCCGAAATCAGGCCCGCACCGCGGCGATCGGCGCCTGGGTCGCCAATGAGGGCGCCAAGATTGCGGTGGCGGCATCGGAATCCGAAGTGCGCGCCGCGACCGTCGCGCTGCAGGGCGTCCAGAAGGAGGCGCAGGGCGGCCAGCGCACCACGGTCGACGTGCTGAACTCACAGCAGGATTTGATTTCGGCGAAGGCCCGGCTGATCGGCGCGCAACGCGATCGCGTGATCGCCTCCTACACGCTGCTCAGCGCCATTGGCAGGCTCGACGTCAAGACGCTGGCACTCAACACGCCGGACTATCTGCCGGAGGTGCATTACCATCAGGTGCGCGATGCCTGGCACGGCCTGCGCACACCTTCGGGGCAATGAACTTCATTAGTGTCACGGAAGTCTGCGGCACGATGGACGGCTAACCCGCCCAACGCCAAACGCGTGGCTCTTTCCGCCCGGCACTTCCATCTATAATCTCCCCTACAAGACCGCGACGGAGCAACGCGCGGCGCGCACATCGGGAGAACGCCATGCGGCATTTGCTGAACGTAATGATCTTGATCGCCGGCATGATCGGCCTCGCCGGTCCTTCCGCCGCGAAAGTCGTCAAGTTAGAAATTGTGCGCGTGGAATCGCCGGCGTTCGAGGGCCGGAGCTTCGGTGCGGTCGGCACCTATGACCGGATAATCGCGCGCGCCACCATCGCGGTGTCTTCAGATGATGCGCACAACAAGATCATCGTCGATCTGGACCGCGCGCCGCGCAACCCGCAGGGTTTGGTCGAGGCCATCACCGATGTCGAGATTTTGCGCCCCACTATTGCGGCCAACGGCAACCGCCGCCTGTTTTACGAAGCGCTCAATCGCGGCAACAAGCTCGGTATCGCGCTGTTCAACGACCATCCAGTTGTCGTCAACGACCCCGCGAAGGCCGCCGACGCAGGCAATGGCTTCCTGATGAAACGCGGCTACACAATCGTGTGGAGCGGGTGGCAGGGCGACGTCGTGGCGGGCGGAGGGCGGATGACATTTTCGCCGCCGATCGTGCCTGGTGTGACCGGTCTGGCGCGCGAGGATTTCATCTTCGACCACATGGATAATCCCGCCGGCGCGACACTGAGTTACCCCGCCGCCGACCTCGATCCTGCGCACGCGAAGATCAGCGTGCGCCAGCGCGAGGCCGATCCGCGTGTCACGCCCGCGGACCTCGAAGCCAAATTCGACGGATCGACCAAGATCTCGATCAAGCGGCCGGAAGGTTTCGACGCTGGCGCGATCTACGAATTCATCTACACAGCGAGGGATCCCAAGGTGATGGGCCTCGGCTTCGCCGCCACCCGTGACATCGTTTCGTTCCTTCGCAACGAGGCCACGGATGCGGCTGGAACCGCTAATCCCCTCGCCGGCCGGATCGACCGCGCCATTGGATTCGGTGCTTCGCAAAGCGGCCGCTATCTGCACGACTACCTCTATCTCGGCTTCAATGCCGACGAGGCCGGCCGCACGGTATTTGATGGATTGATGCCGCATGTCTCCGGCGGCAAGAAGACCTTCACCAATTATCGTTTCAGCCAGCCCGGCCGATCGCCCTATCAGCATGCGGACATGCTTTATCCCGGCGCGGATTTTCCCTTCACCTATCCCGTGATCACGGACACGCTGACAGGAAAGACCGACGGCCTTCTGGCGCGCTGCATTGTCGCTGGCAATTGCCCGAAGATCATCAAGACCGACAGCGAGATCGAGTTCTATCAGCAGCGCGCCTCGTTGGTGGTCACGGACACGCAGGGCAATGCGCTTGATATGCCCGACAACATCAGGCTGTACCTGCTTTCGAACCTCCAGCATTTTGCAATGGCCAATGCCAAATCCGAGATGGTGAAGACATGCGCCTTTCCGACCAATCCGCTGAACGCCGGTCCGCCGGCGCGGGCCTTGCTGGTCGCGCTCGATGGCTGGATCAGCAACGGCACACTGCCGCCAGCCAGCCGCTATCCCAGCCGCAGCGACGGGACGCTGGTATTGCCTGCGATCGACGACGTCGGCTTCCCGCGCCTTCCAGGCTTCGCCTATACCAGCCGTCTGGCGCGGCCTACCGTCATCAAGTCGGAAGAGATGCCGCCAACCAAGGGCGCTGCCTATCCGGTTTTCGTGCCGAAGACCGATGCCGATGGCCGCGATATTGCCGGGCTGCGGCTGCCTACGTTGGAAGCGCCTGCGGCGACCCACACCGGCTGGAACCTGCGCAAGGCCGGTTTTGGCGAAGGCGAATTGTGCGACAACAACGGCGCGATGATTTCGTTCGCGGCGACGCGCGAGGAACGGCTGAAGAACAACGATCCGCGCCTGTCGATGGCCGAGCGTTACCCCAACGAGGGCGACCGCGCCGGGGCGATCGCAAGAGCCGCGCAGCAATTGGTGCGGGACAGATTGCTGCTGGAAGAGGACGCCAGGCTTTTCGCGCCAAATACCAATTAGCGAATTGAACGTATTTCGCGTTGTGAAAAATGAAAATGGAAATCAGGGAGTGAAACGATGTTCACCAGACGCAGTATTCTTCTTGCCTCCATTGCGGCCGGAGTGACCGTGCCCAACCGAACCGTATTTGCGACAGCGGCGCAGCCCGCAACGCCGGTCAATTTCGACGTGCCCGCCGGCGCCTGCGATTGCCACACCCACATACACGGCGACCCCGAGAAATTTCCGTTCTTCGCCGGGCGCGTCTATACCCCGGAACTGGCCTCGCCCGAAGAAATGACTGCCCTGCACAACGCGCTGCACATCGAGCGCGTGGTGATCGTCACGCCGAGCGTCTACGGCACGGATAATTCGGCGACGTTGTTCGGCATGAAGACGCGCGGCGCGACCGCGCGCGGCGTTGCCGTGATCGACGATAAGACCTCGGAAAGCGATCTCGATGCCATGGGCCAGGCGGGCATTCGCGGTGTCCGGCTCAATCTCGCAACCGGCGGCGTCAGCGATCCCGCGGTTGGCCGCCCGCGCTTTCAGGCCGCGGTCGAGCGCGTCAAGAACCGTGACTGGCATATCCAGCTGTTCACCAGTCTGGCGATGATCTCGGCGATCAAGGATCTTGTCGCCGCTTCGCCGGTGCCTGTCGTGTTCGATCACTTCGGCGGCGCACAGGCGGGGCTGGGTGTGGAGCAGCCGGGCTTTGCCGAACTCACGGAACTGGTGCGGTCGGGCAAGGCTTATGTAAAGATTTCCGGCGCCTATCGGGCATCGAAACTCGCGCCCGACTATGCCGACGCGGCCCCGCTCGCCCGCGCGCTGATCGCGGCGAATTCCGATCGCGTTATCTGGGGCACGGACTGGCCGCATCCGGACTCGGTGACGCCGCCCGGGCGAAAAACGACCGACGTGACGCCGCTGTTTCAGATCGACGACGGCCGTCTGCTTAATCAGCTTCCGGTATGGGCGCCGGACGCGGCCATCCGCAAGAAGATTCTGGTCGACAATCCAGCACAGCTTTATGGTTTTTGAGGATCATGTCCGCGCTACCTTGCCCGGCGCGAGAAAATTGAGATCAGCACCGGCAGCGTCACCAGAATGACCAGCGGCGCCAGCATCATGCCGGTGACCACCACCACCGCCAGCGGCTTTTGCACCTGCGAGCCGATCCCCGCCGACATCGCCGCCGGCAACAGCCCTACGCCCGCGACGACGCAGGTCATCAGCACCGGCCGCAGTTGAAGCTCGCCAGTGCGGATCACCGCCCTCACCCGGTCGAAGCCTTCATCGATCAGTTGATTGTATTGCGACAGGATAATGATTCCGTCCATTACGGCGATACCGAACAGCGCGATGAACCCGATCGCGGCGGACACGCTGAACGGAATGCCCGATATCAGCAGCCCAAGCACGCCGCCGAAGATCGCCATCGGAATTACACTCATGGCGAGCAGCGTATCGATCATCGAGCCGAAATTGAACCACAGCAGCACCGCGATCAGCGCGAGGCTGATCGGCACCACAATCGACAGCCGCTTGATCGCGTCCTGCAGATTGCCGAACTCGCCGACCCACTCGACCCGCGATCCCGGCGGAAGCTTGACCTGGGCTGCGACCTTGTCCTGCGCTTCCCGGACCGCGCTGCCGAGATCGCGTTCGCGCACCGAGAACTTGATTGGCAGATAGCGCTCTTGCTGTTCCCGATAGATGTAGGCTGCGCCCGAGATCAGGTTGATCGAGGCAACTTCGCCGAGCGGTATCTGCGTGATCGTGCCGTTCGGGCCCGCCACCCCAATTCGCAAGTTCTGGATTGCTTCGGCGCTCTTCCGGTATTCTGGGGCGAGGCGGACGATAATGGGAAAGTGCCGATCGCTGCCGGGTTCATAGAGATCACCGGCGCTGTCGCCACCGATCGCCACCTTGATCGTGGCATTGATATCCCCAGGCGCCAGCCCGTAACGGGCCGCGCGCGCCCGATCGATATCGATCTGGATGGTGGGTTGGCCAAGCGAAGTGAACACCGCCAGATCGGTAACCCCCTGTACCGTGGCAAGGACAGACTTGATCTTGTTGGCGGTGTCGGTGAGCGCCTGCAGATCGTTGCCAAACAATTTGATCGAGTTCTCCCCCTTCACTCCCGATACGGCTTCCGAAACGTTGTCCTGCAGATATTGCGAGAAATTGAATTCGACGCCGGGGAATTTATCCTGCAATTTCCCAAGCAATCGAGCCGTCAGTTCGTCCTTGTCATGGATATCGGGCCATTCGCTGACCGGCTTCAGCGGCGCAAAGAACTCCGCATTGAAAAGCCCGGCGGCATCGGTGCCATCGTCGGGGCGGCCATGCTGCGACACCACCGATTCGACCTCGGGAAAGCTGCGGATCATCCTGCGCATCTCGTTGACATAGGAATTGCCTTCCTGCAGCGAGATCGTCGGCGGCAAGGTCGCACGAATCCAGAGATTGCCCTCTTCGAGTTTGGGAAGAAACTCCAGTCCCAGCAAGCGGCCGAAGACGATGGTCATGACCACGAGGCCCGCGGCTCCAGCCATCACTAACTTGCGGTTGTCAACCGCCCAGTTCAAGGCCGGAACATAGAGCCGATGCAGGAACGCCATGATCCGGGTTTCGGTTTCCTGCATATGCGAGGGCAGGATGATCGCGCTCAATGCGGGCGTGACCGTGAACGTCGCAAGCAGGCCGCCCGCCAGCGCATAGGCGTAGGTGCGCGCCATCGGCCCGAAGATATTGCCTTCGACCCCGCTTAACGTGAACAACGGCAGGAACGCTGCGATGATAATGGCGGCTGCAAAGAAGATCGATCGCGACACGTCCGCGGAGGCTGAGAGGATGGCATGGCTCTTCATGCCCATGGCAGTGTCGGTTGAAATATGGCTTTGCTCAGCTTCCGAAAGAGCGGTGGTTTGAGACAACCGGCGGAAGATCGCTTCCACCATGATCACGGTGGCATCCACGATCAGTCCGAAATCGATGGCGCCTACTGACAGCAAATTGGCGGATTCCCCACGCAGCACCAGAATAATCACGGCAAAAAACAACGCGAACGGAATCGTGGCGCCGACGATCAGTGCGCTGCGCAGATCGCCGAGGAAAATCCATTGCAACAGCACGATCAGCAGGATCCCGACCACCATGTTGTGCAGCACGGTCGCGGTGGTAATGTCGATCAGATCCTTGCGGTCGTAGATTCGCTCGATCCGCACGCCCGGCGGCAGGATGCTGGAATTGTTGATCGATGCCACCAGCGCTTCGACCCGCGCGATGGTTGGCGAACTTTGCTCGCCGCGGCGCATCAGCACGATGCCTTGCACAATGTCATCGTCCTGATCGAGGCCGGCGATGCCGAGCCGCGGCTTCTCGCCAACGGTTACCGTCGCGACATCCTTGACCAGAACGGGATTGCCACCACTCTGCGACACCATAGTGCTGGCAAGATCGTCGATCGAACGGATCAGGCCGACGCCGCGCACCACGGCGGATTGCGATCCGATATCGACGGTGTTGCCGCCGACATTGATGTTGGAATTGCTGACAGCCTGCAGCAGCTGCGGCAGCGTCAGGCCGTAGGCGATCAGCTTGTTGAAATCGACCTGCATCTCGTAGGTCTTGGTCTTGCCACCCCAGCCGGTGACGTCGATCACACCTGGGACGGCGCGAAAGCGGCGCTGCAAAACCCAGTCCTGCAGCGTTTTCAGGTCGAGCACGCTGTAATTCGGCGGCCCGGCCAACCGATATCGGTAGATTTCGCCGATCGGACTCAGCGGGGAAATCCCCGGCTGCACGTTGCCAGGCAGGGGCGCCAGTTGCGACAACCGGTTCAGCACCTGCTGCAGCGCCTCATCATAGGTGTAGTCGAACGAAAACTGCAATTTGACGTCCGACAATCCGTACAGCGAGATCGTCCGGATCGTGCGCAGGTTTTTGATGCCCGAGACCTGCGTCTCGATCGGAATGGTGATGTAGCGTTCGATTTCTTCGGACGACAATCCCGGACTTTGCGTCACGATGTCGACCATCGGCGGCGTCGGGTCGGGATAGGCCTCGATATTGAGCTGCTTGAATGCGATCAGGCCGCCGATCATCACGACGGCGAACAAGCCCACCATCAAATAGCGGCGGCTGACTGCGATGGCGACGAGGCGATCCATTCAGATCGGAGCTTTCAATGGCTGAATAAGTTAGCTGCCGGATGCAGCGCGGTCGATGAACAGGCTGCCCTTGGTAACAATCTGCTCGCCGGGTTTCAAATTACCCTCGACTTCGACAAGGTCGCCATTGGTGAGGCCGGTCTTGATCCGGCGGAGTTCGATCGACTTGTCCTCGTGCGCGACCCAGACCCGGACCTGATTACCCTCGTAGATCAAGGCCTGCTTCGGCACGCCGATCGCCGGGTGATCGCTGGCGGAATAGATCGTGACATTCGCGAACATCTCCGGCTTCAAGAGACCATCCTTGTTATCTATCGTGGCGCGGACCAGAAGCCGGCGCGTCGCGGGATCGATCGCCGCGGAAACATAGTTGATGCGGGCCTTCAGCGGGCGGCCCGGCAGCGCCAGCACATTAAAAGCGATTTCCTGCCCCACCGCTACGTTCGACGCATCGGCCTCGCGGACGAAGGCTGTGAGCCAGACCGTAGAGAGATCGCCGATCACAAATACCGGATCGCTGGCGCCGGAGTTCACATATTGGCCGGGACCGATCTTGCGCTGGACCACGGTACCTGCGATCGGCGCAAAGATCGTTGTTTCCGGATTGATGCGGCCCATTTCCTGAAACGTCGATATGGCCTCGTCGGTGAAGCCCAGGATTCGCAATTTGTTGCGCGCCGCCTCCAGCGCTGTTTCCGTCGAGCGCAGATCGTTCTGCGCCTGACTCAGGGTTGCCTCGGCCTGCTGATAATCCTTCAGCGGAACGGCCTTGCCCTCGAACAGATCCTTGGCGCGCTTGTGCTGCAGCTGCGCGAGATCGAGCGCTGACCTGGCCTTGTTCAACCCGGTCATCGCCGCAATGAAATCGTTCTGCGCCTGCACCGTGTCGGCGGCCTCGATCACGAACAGCGGCTGGCCTTGCACGACGCGGTCGCCCGGCCGGGCCAATAGTTTGGTGACCCGGCCCGCGTAAGGCGAAAACACCGGCGTCGAGCGATCCTCATCGATCGCGATCTTGCCTTCGGTCACGTGCTCGGCCCGGAAAGCTCGCTCGGTCACGGGCTGAATGGTCAGGCTGGCCCATTCGGCCGGGCTCGGAATGTAGCGCTGCAGTCCCTTGCGGGATTGGCTCGAGACCTCGGAATGCTGCTGCGCCCCGCTGATATGGACAAGCCCATACAGAGCAGCGACGGCGAGCGCCAGCAGGGTCGCGCCAAGGGCCAGCCGTTGGCGACTAAGCTTCTGCAACTGTTTAGTTAATTTCGACAACATAGGGCCCGGTCAGATCGGCGATGATTTCGGCAATGACTGCCTCATCGGTACGCTAATAGTGCCCAATTGATGTTTCAAACAACCAAAAACCGAACAGCCCTAGCGTTTAACGTTAAAATTTTTAGGGGCGATCCTCAATCTTGAGAGGCAAAGCCTTTGGAGCTCAAAAGCCTTGGACCTCAGAAGCCTTGGACCTCAGAAGCCTTGGACCTCAATTGCGCGCGGGCCATTGCGGCGGATGGCTGCCGAGCGGCATCGCCGGGCGGCCCCAGAACGCCGGCGTTTTCGACAGCGCCGCCGAATGGCGCACAGACCGCAGCGGACCGAAGCCCGAGCGCACCTCCTCCACAAAGGGCATTACTGCGTCGCCCCTCAAATCTTCGGTCTTAAATCCATCGGCGACGCGGCCCAGATTCCACAGCCACCGCCCGGTCTGCGCCAGCGATACACGGACGTGCCAACTGCCGCCTTCGCGCGACTGGCGCGCCTTCGCCATCATCGCGCCGAACGCCATCAGATAGCCGGTGGCGTGATCGAGCATTTGTGCCGGCAATTCCTTCGGCCCGTCGACGCCGGCGGCCTGCCCTTCGGCATGATTGAAACCGATCGCAGTCTGCACCAGCGAGTCGAAACCGCGGCGCTCCGCCCACGGCCCGGCATGGCCATAGGCCGACAGCGACACATAGACGATGCCGGGGTTGATGTCAGCCGCGTCCTCGGGCGAGAAACCGAGCGCTGCGAGCGCACGCGGCCGATAGCCCTGCGAGAAAATATCCGCCTGCGCCAGCAGATCGCGCAAGCTGCTTCGCCCCTGTTCGCTCTTGAGTTCAATGAGGCTCGTCAGCTTGCCGCGTCCGCTATCGATGGTGAGCCAGGGGATCGACGGCAGATCTGGACCGGAGATCAGCAGCACATCGGCGCCGTGCACGGCGAGCGTGCGGCCCGCAACGGGGCCGGCGATCACCCGCGACAGATCGAGCACGCGCAGCCCTGCGAGCGGGCGGTCACCCGCGGGCCACGGTTTTGGGGCTGCCTCGCCGATTTTTTCGATCGAGATCGGCGGCAGCGCGGCAAGCGCTTTGGCATGAGGCAGCGCCGACCATTCCTCGTGCGAACGCATCATCGCGACGACGCAGCCGCCCGCATCGGCCGCGGTCTCGAATGCCTCGCCATCCCACTGCATCAGCGCAGCTTGAACATCGTCACGCTGCGGCTTGCAGTTCAGGACCTTGCAGACGGCGTCGCGGTGATGCGGGAAATTGGTGTGCAGCCGCACGAAGCGCCGGTCGCGGATCTTGTAGACGCCGGCGATGGCGTCCCAGGCCGGACCCGGCGGCTTACCGTCGACGCGCAGGTAACGCTCGGAGCGGCATTCGACGACGGCAATGACGCATATCGACCGCGACCTCCTGCGATTGCGCGCTGCGCAGTTTCCAGATCTGCGCGGCAGCAAGTCCGGCCGCGGCAACGCTGGCCTGCGCCGCTGCGGCAACGCGAAACGACGATGGCAGTTGCGGCTCTTCGCCCGTCAGCGTGACGGCGTCGAGCGCGGAAGCATCGCCGCCGGCTGATGTCCAGATCGCTTCGAGGATTTCGCAGGGACTTTGCATGACCGTCACTCTTGCCTAACGTTCGACGCTCTGCCGAGAGCCTGTTCGGTTGAATCAGAGCCGGACTCTAGCTTTTTTGTTTTGATGCCTTTTTCTTCACCGAACCGGTACTCACTTCGTTCGAAGACGCTATAGCATGGAAGGAATTGCAATGGCCGCCATCGATCCCCTGACCGCCGGTGCCGTCTTGCTGGCGACGGCCGCGACCGACGCGGTCTATGTCATGTTCACCTCCGCCGTGGTAGCGCGCAAGCGCGTGCCGGCGGCGACGTGGAGCAGCGTCTGGTACCTGCTCTCATCCTACGCCGTGATCAGCTATACCGAAAACTGGATCTATGTCGCCTTCGCCGCGGTCGGCTCATGGCTCGGCGCGTTTGTAACGATCACCTACCTGCATCGACCGCCCGGTGGTCCGCCGGTCGGCGCGGCACCGGAGTAGCAGATTATTTGGCATAATCTGATCGGAAGCCGGTGCCCACTTTGCGCCGCGCCGGTCTTCTTTGTGCGTGCATCCGCCTGTCCCAGTGCTTTCACGCGATCAAAGTGAGGGTTGATCGCCCATATGCGTGACACCCATCAAATTGAATTTTATTCGGTGCGGCCGTCTCGGCATAGCGCGCTGTGGATCTGCTGGGCCGCCCGCGGGCCTACCCGACCACTCATCCACCCATCTGTCTCTCTCGTTCAGCTCGACACTCGCCGCGATTCCACGAGCACGACCTTTCCAAGGTAAACCTACATCTAGTTAAAATAAACTTCCGTTCAATGGCGTTCATCGGACTTACCCTTAGCTCCATGCCTGACCATTGCCGCGGCTGGCATCAGTTTTGCCGGTGGCAACCGCCGAAGAGAGGAAAGTCGGATGTTCGTGACGCTTGTGGCCGTTCTCTGTCATGTTTTGCCGGGAGCCCCCGGAGGTTGTGTCGAAGAAATTGTTACCGACAGCAACCAAAGCAACATCACCTTTCAGAGCTGCATGATCCAAGGTCAGATCGGCATTGCCAATTGGATGTCCGAGCATCCGATCTACCATGCCAACTGGACGCTCCAGCGCTATAAATGCGCGCCGGGTCATTACACGCTGCACGTCAAAGCATGACCAATGAAGAGACCGCGTGGTGCGTTCCGAGAGCGATCAAGCTGATACACAAGGAGCCGATGACATGAGCGATAATGATGAATGGACCAGCTATTCGCACTGGGGCATGTTTCCACTGAACGAAAATCCTCGAACTAGCGCCCTATGAGATATCTTTCAGAAGGAGTTCTCGATGTCGAAGTTTGCGATTGGCGATAGGGTCGATAAAGCAACCGACGACCAGGAAGACGGCGTCGTTGTTGCCGTGTTCTCGACCGATGATGGCAATTTCAGATACGCCGTCGATATGGAAGGGTACGGCGCGCTCCAGTTTCTGACCGAGGAAAAACTGGTCGTTCACCAATGCTAGTCGGCCGCGTTCGGTTGCTCCGGCATCGCGCTGCACTCAGGCTGCTGTTCTGCCCACCGCGCTCGCCTCGGCGACCTCGTCGAGCTTGCCGGTCTTGACGTCATAGATGAAGCCGTAAATCGGGATGTGTTTCGGCACCAGGGGATGACTGCGAACTCGCTGGACATCCTCGGTGACGCTTTTGGCGTTGTCATCGAAGGTGTGCCAGTGGATGTAGTGACCGGCGACCGAGCCGCCGCCGTGCTTCGGATTCGACCAGGTCTTGCCGTCGAACTGCGCGGTTTCAAGGTTGTCTTCCAGAAGATTCCCGATGATCTTCCCGGTAAACAGCTGCATTCCGCAATCGCTGTGGTGAATGACGAACCATTCCTCGGTGCCGAGCAGCTTATGGGAAATAACCAGCGAGCGAATGGCATCGTCCGATGCTCGGCCGCCTGCATTGCGGATGACGTGGGCGTCGCCTTCGGCCAGGCCGGCGTATTTTGCGGGATCGAGCCGGGCGTCCATGCAGGTGAGGATGGCGAAGCGGCGGGCAGGCGGGAGCGCCAGTTTTCCCTTGTCTCCGAAGTTTTTCACGTAATCCCTGTTGGCGGAAACGACCTCATCGTAAGTCCTGCTTGGCTTGGCCATGAAATTCGTCCTCATTGCGGTTGCGTTGCTGGATGATCTGCGCTGCGGTTCAAAAGTTGGCGGTGCGCCCAGATCGGGGATTGGAGCGAGCGGCGTGGGAGCGGTCAAGGAAACGGAAATTTGTAATTTACGCGAATTCGCAATGTCCTTGCTTGGAACCGTGGTGAGCGGCAGAAGATTTTTCGTTTTCCGGTCAATCGCTCTGTCGGGGCGATGGGCGACGAAGTTCATGGAGAACGCGTTCAGGCGCATTTGCTTTGTCATCATCAGCAGCCTCAGAAGGCGCTGCGTCGCTCCCTGGGTAAGGAATTTGCTAAGTCCATGACGCACTTCACGCCCAACCCGATCGTAATGCGCACGAAAGCAGACGGCTACCAGCGCAATTGATTTATAAGCTCACGCCCTAGTGAAAATCCCGCGAGCGCGGCAGGATGCGCACGTTGCGGGGATGGCGGATTTTCTGGGCCGGATTATCAGGGTGCTGACGCCGGTCGTCATGCAGCGGTTCGAGCAGCGCCGGACCCACCGGCAAAGCATTTTTCCGGCTGAGCGCGTCATTGGCAAGATTCACCAGATCGCGAGAGCGGTCGAACAATCGTTCGGCGACCAGATGCGTCACGTGTTCCGGACTGCTCTGAATATACCCTTCGACCAGAACCAGCCGCGCGCCCATCACCTCCTTGCGAAAGCGTTCCATGACCTTCGGCCACACCACGATATTGGCGATGCCGGTTTCGTCCTCCAGCGTCATGAACACGACGCCCTTGGCGCTGCCCGGACGCTGCCGCACCAGCACCACGCCGGCGCAGCGGACATATTGCCTGTCGCGATCATGGCAGACGCCTTTGCAGGCGATGACGCGTTCTTTTGTAAACATCGGCCGCAGGAATTCCATCGGATGGCCCTTGAGCGACAGCCGGATGGTCTGATAATCGGCCACCACCTGCTCCGGCAGCGGCATCAGCGGCAATGGCCGCGCATTCTCGTCGGGCTGCTCGCGCGCGGTGGCAATTTCGAACAGCGGCAACGGCACGTCATCTGGTAACCGCCGCACCGCCCACAACGCGGCGCGGCGATCGAGACCGATGGAGCGAAACGCATCGGCATCCGCCAGCAAGATCATCGCGCGCTTGGGCAAGCCGGTGTCGCGGGCAAAATCTTCCAGAGAGGTGAAGGGGCGCCGCGCGCGCGCGATGACGATACGCTCGGCCCAATCCTCCGCTTTCGGCTTACCACCCTTTTGTCGCAGAAACTCCTCGTCCGGATCGGCCCACTTGAACCCGTCGATCTGCCGAAAGCCGAGTCGAACGGCATGATACTTCCCGCTTTGCTCCTCTAGCGTGTTCTGCGCGTAACTGTAGGACACATCGATCTCGCGCACCTCGACACCGTTCTTGCGCGCATCGCCGACGATTTGCGCCGGGGCATAAAAGCCCATCGGCTGCGAATTCAGCAACCCACAGCAGAAGGCATCGGGATGGAAATGCTTGAGCCATGATGACACATAAACGAGCTGCGCAAAGCTCGCGGCATGACTTTCCGGGAAACCATAGCTGCCGAAACCCTTGATCTGCTCGAAGCATTTTTTTGCGAATTCGGGATCGTAACCGCGGCGGATCATATTGCCGATCATCTTGGATTCGAACTTGCCGATGGTGCCGATATTGCGGAACGTCGCCATCGCACGACGCAATCCATTGGCTTCTTCGGAGGTAAACTCTGCGGCCTCGATCGCGATACGCATCGCCTGTTCCTGGAACAGCGGAACGCCAAGGGTTTTATGCAGAACGTTACGCAGCTCATTCTTATTGCCGCCCTTTGGATAAGGATATTCAATTTCCTCAGGCTTCATTTTGCGGCGTTTTAAATAAGGGTGCACCATGTCGCCCTGGATCGGGCCCGGACGCACAATGGCGACTTCGATGACGAGATCGTAAAATTTCCGCGGCTTCAGGCGCGGCAACATGTTCATCTGCGCACGGCTCTCGACCTGAAATACGCCAAGTGACTCGCCTCTTTGCAGCATCTGATAAACTTCGTCGTCATCCACTGATTTGATATCGGCCAGTTCGTAGCGTTTGCCCTTATGACCCGCGATAAGGTCGAAACATTTGCGGATGCAGGTCAGCATCCCCAGCGCCAGCACGTCGACCTTCATCATGTTCAGTGCGTCGACATCGTCCTTGTCCCATTCGATGAAGGTGCGGTCGTCCATCGCCGCATTGCCGATCGGCACATAGGTGTCGAGCCGATCCTGCGTCAGGACATAGCCGCCGACATGCTGCGACAGGTGTCGCGGAAATTCGATCAGTTCGGTTGCGAGTTCGACGGCGCGTTCGACCATCGAATTCCTGGGATCGAGCCCCGCCTGCCTGACCTGCATTTCGTCGAGGCCCTTGCCCCAGCTTCCCCAAACCGTATCCGCCAGCGCCGCGGTCACGTCTTCGGTTAGCCCGAGCGCCTTGCCGACATCGCGGATTGCGCTGCGCGGCCTGTAATGAATGACGGTTGCGATGACAGCGGCGCGGTGACGGCCATATCTTCGGTAGACATATTGCATCACCTCCTCGCGCCGCGAATGCTCGAAATCGACGTCGATGTCGGGCGGCTCCAGCCGTTCCTTGGAAATAAAACGCTCAAACAGCAGATCGACCTTGGTCGGATCGACGGAGGTAATGTCGAGCACGTAGCACACGGCTGAATTCGCCGCCGATCCCCTGCCCTGACAAAGGATTTTTTGTTCGCGCGCGTACCGAACGATGTCGTGCACGGTGAGAAAATAATGCGCGTATTTGAGCTTCCTGATCAGGCGCAGTTCTTTATGCAAAACCTTTTTGGTTTTGGGTGAAATCCGGATCGGGGATCTTTTGTGCGCTCCCTGCCAGGTCAAATCTTCCAGATGACGCTGCGCGGTCTTGCCCGGCGGCACCGGCTCGTCAGGATACTGGTATTTGAGTTGATCCAGCGAAAACGTGATGCGGCGGGCAAACCGCATGGTTTCCGCGATCGCCTCCGGCACATCGCGAAATAACCGCGCCATTTCATCCGCGGGCTTGAGATAGCGTTCCGCATTGGCTTCAAGACGCTTGCCAACGGCATCGATAGTTGTTTTCTCGCGAATGCAGGTGAGAACATCCTGCAGAGGGCGGCGCGCGGGATGGTGATACAGCACCTCGTTGGTCGTCAGCAGCGGCACGCCAGCGGTTGCGGCAGTGCGCTGTAATCTGGAAAGACGGCGCTTGTCGTCGCCGCGATACAGCAGGCTGGCTGCAAGCCACACACCATCCGCGCGGCTGCGCTGCAATTGATCGAGAACCTTGAGCGCTTTCTCCGGCTCGAAGCGATGCGGCAGCGTCAGAACCAAAAGCTGCCCTTCGGTAAATTCCAGGAGGTCATCGAGCTTCAGATGACATTCGCCCTTCTCGGTATCATCCCCTCGCTTGCCGCGGGTGAGTAACCGGCACAGCCGGCCGTAAGCTTTCCGGTCGCGCGGATAGACCAAAATGTCCGGCGTGCCGTCCATAAAGATGAGGCGCGAACCGATCAGAAGCTTCGGCTTGTATTTAACTTCGTGATTTTCGAGCTCCTTGTAAGCCCGCACCACCCCGGCCAGCGTGTTATGGTCGGCAATGCCGATGACGGGAAGACGAAGCTTGCTCGCCTGATGCACGTAATCCTGCGGATGCGATCCGCCGCGCAGGAACGAAAAATTCGTCGTAATCCCGATCTCGGCATAAGCAGGACTGTTCATGCGAACAATCCGTGCATGAACCAGTTGGGCTGAACGGCCTTGCCTTCCTCCTGTTCGATCTCGCGGTCATAAAGTCCATCGCGATACAGCCAGAACCGCAAGCCGGTCTCGTCCTCGACGCGGAAATAATCGCGCGTCAGCATCTCGCCCTGCGGTCGCCACCACTCCATGGCGACGCGCTCGGGACCTTCGGCGCGGACTACGGCGTGGGTGGCGCGGCGCCAGACAAATCGGGCGGGCGGGCCATCCGGTACCTCCGCGATGACCTTGATTTCCTCCGGCCGCTCGAACAGCCGCAGCGGCCGCAACGGCGGCTCCCCCTCCACGCGCGCCGGCCAGACCGCACGCACAGCTGCGGCAAGATGGTGCTGCGCCGGCGCCGCCATTGCCGCGCACTCCGGAATATGCGTATCCTGCGGCAGGTGCACGACCACGCGCCGTCCGCCGATGCGCGCGGCGATACGGTCGATCAATGCCGACAGTTCGTCATTGTCGTGCACATTGGCATCGAGATCGCGCTGCTGCTGCACGACGATTTCCGTGCGGCTGGCGGACAGGCGAATGAGATCGAATCCGAAACCGGGATCGAGCGGATCGCTCAATGCATCGAGCCGCTCGCGAAACAGGCGGTCGATCACCTCGCCTCTGGTCACGGGTTGTCCGGTGTCGACAATGATCGTGCGAACCGCGCCATCGGTGCGGAAAAAACGGGCTTCCAGCCGCCGCGCGCCCTTGCCTTGCTGCGCCATCGCCGCGACCAGCATCTCGGCCAGCCTGGATAATGTCGCTGAAACCACCGCATCGGTCGCCACCGGCTCGGCGAAACGCTTCTCCACGATGTAATCCGGCAGCGGCTTGCGTGGGCTGATCGGCGCGTCGCCCTGCCCCAGTGCCTGTTCCAGCAGGGTTGTAAAGCCGGTGCCGAACCGCGCGGTGATTTCATGACGCGCGCGGGAGGCGACATCGCCGATGGTTTTCAGCCCGGCGCGGCGCAGGCCAGTGGTTATCGCATCGTCGGCACCCAGCGCGGACACCGGCAGCGGCTTGACCGCATCGGCTTCCTCGCCAGCACGGACGATGCGGCCATGGACATGGCGGGTAATCGTCCGCGCGCACACCGAAGTGCCGGCGATGGCGGCGCTGACGGCGAAGCCTAGCGCGGTCAACACGTCACACACCAGCCGCATCATCGCGGCCTCGCCACCGAACAGATGGACACAGCCGGTGATGTCGAGAAACAGGCCATGCCGGGAATCGAGCGCCACCAGCGGCGTGAAGCGGTCGCACCACTCGGCAATGGCATTCAATGCCTTGGCATCCGCGGCTTCATCGGCATCGAATATTTGCAATTGCGGACAGATGGCGCGGGCATTGGCGAGTGGCAGGCCTGGCTCAAGGCCGAGACGCGCAGCGGCATCATCCAGCGCGGAAATCAGCAGCGCATTGTTTTGTTTGGCGACGACGATGCATGGGTCAGCCGGCGCGGCGTTGCTGCGCCAAAGCTGGCGTTTGATACGGTCGATGGGCAGGCGCGGCAGCCACAGGCAGAGGATACGCCGCCGGTTTGCTGAAAAGGCACTCATCACATTTCCATTCCATGATCCACCGCCCAACAGGGCCATGGCGGTTGCGGACAAGTTGCGCGTCGAACATCGGCGCGCCCCACGCGCTCCAAGATGCCGCAGGCATTAAAGGCGCAGCCGGCGGCGAATGCGCCGCGCGCACGATCCATCTGGTCTCCGCTGTTGAGGGCGACGGCTCAGCCGCCACCCGCAGCAGCAGGCCGGTGACACCAGACGCCTGCGCGGCCAGCGTCAGCTTACGGCTGGCGACGAGATCGAGCTGTCGTGCTTCGCCCCAGACTTCCAGCACAACGGCGCCCAGCGCATCGCAGGCGAACGCGTCGGCGGCCGTCCGCAACGCGGTGTCCACGTCCGCCGCGCGCACTGTCACCAAGAGGCGCGGATCGAGACCGAGTTCGGCCAATCCGCTCATCGACAGCGCGCCCGATTCAATTTCGGTGAAATCCTGACGTATCCACACCAAGGGCCGCCGTGCCGCCGCCCGCCCCGCAAGGCCCGTGACAAAACCCGTCGCCGCGGCACTTTGCCGGCCCGCTTCCGCGAATACCTCGTGCATCGCACCCACGGCGAGGCCGCCCTGCAGTGCCGCATCCGCGTCGGCATGTCCGAGCGCCACTCTGCCAGGAGTGTAGGGATCGCCGTGCGCCTCGATGCGCTCGATGCTGCCGCGCAAAGTCGCAAGCGTGCTCATGCGTGCGGCGCATGATCCGCCAAAGTGTGAGCGGTTTGGCGACGAGATCATGCTCCACTTTTGCTGATCACGCTCGCGCATGCGCCGTTCCCTCAGGGGATGTTGGACCGTCACAGGTTCTAAGGTAAACCCGCGGCCGGCTCATTTGTTCATGATATGTTCTAATATAAAGCTAAGATGGCCTGAGGAGTCAATCGGAATTGAGATTTGTGTTTTTCGTGAGCAATCCCAATGGGATCAAAGGAACCTTCGACGCCTGCTCGCATTGAGCCTCGCTCGACTGGAAAACGTCATGATAACCGGGCCACCCACATCCGGCGGCAGCCTCAAAATCCTGCGCGAAGAAGCCAGCCGCTGCCGCGCCTGTCATCTTTGGAAAAATGCGACGCAGACCGTGTTCGGCGAGGGCCCGCAGCATGCCCAGATCATCCTGGTCGGCGAGCAGCCCGGCGACAAGGAAGATATCGCCGGCAAACCGTTCGTCGGACCCGCTGGCCAGATACTCGATCGCGCGCTTGAAGAAGCCGGCATCGATCGCAAGAAGGTCTACGTCACCAATGCGGTAAAACATTTCAAGTTCGTGCCGCGCGGAAAAATCCGCCTGCACCAGAAGCCGAATACATCAGAGATCAGGGCGTGCCGGCAATGGTACGAACGCGAACTGGCCTCGATCAAACCAGCGCTGGTGGTGGCGATGGGCGCCACCGCTGCACAATGCGTGTTCGGAAAGACCACGCCCATCAACAAAAACCGCGGGCGCGCAATAGATCTCGATGAAGGCATCAAGGCAATGGTGACAGTGCACCCATCCTATCTGTTACGGCTGCCCGATGCGGACGCCAAGGCACGGGAGTACCAGCGTTTCGTCGATGATTTGAAAATTGCAGCCGACCTACTGAGAAAGTCGGCGCGCGCCGCTTAGCGGCGTAGCGAGGATGCGGCGCGGCACACTCGGCCCATGCGGCCGGCACCGGCTCCGGGACATCTGATTTAACCAGGTTATTTAACTGAAAATGTGTCCCGGCTCTGCGGTGCAGCGCACCGGACGATGCTTCGCCTCGCCGTGAGACGTGCACCGCAGAGCCGGGACACGAAAGAAAATCACGCCGCTGCGGCGACGTTCACCGCAGATTCCGCGAGCTGCGTCAGGCTCTCGTCGGTCTTCTTCTCTTCCTGCAGGGTCGCATCCAGCAGAGGAACCGCGTCCTTCATACCGAGTTGCTGGGCCCACTGTTTCAGCGTGCCGTAGCGGGAGATTTCGTAGTGCTCGACGGCTTGCGCTGCAGCAACCATGCCGGCATCGAGAGCCTCGGAACCCTTGTATTCGTCCATGATCATCTTGCCCTCGTCGAGGATGCCCTGGATCGCCTCGCAGGTTTTGGCGCGCGGCGGTTTGTCCATCAATTCGAAAATCTGCTCGAGACGCTCGACCTGATCTTCGGTCTCGCCATGATGCTTATCGAACGCCGCGCGCAGCTTGTCGGATTGGGCGGCTTTCGCCATCTTCGGCAACGCCTTCAAAATCTGCTTTTCGGCGTAATAGACGTCTTTGAGCGTATCGAGGAAGAGGTCGTTGAGGTTCTTTTCTTTTGTGGTCATGAAGCACTCCATTGAGAGACGTGAATGAAAATACGGGATGTTCCCGGCGTCTCAACGCCACCTCATGAGCAATGTTCCGGCAATTTCAAAAAGGAAGCTGCAAGGCGCGACCGTTGCATTGATGCGGCTCGGCGCGGTGTCCCTTGATCGGTCCAACGCCCGGCCTTGGATGCTTTGGCCTCCAACCTTCAAATCCGTCGGTCAAAGATTAGCGCTCACTGGACGGAGGGGCGGCTGTGCCGGCTCCGCGAAGCTTCAATTTTCACCTTGCGGCGGATGATTCAGACATAACAAGCCCGGCCTGATATCGAGGCCGTTGCCTGCTCAGGGGTGTCGTGATACGGGCATTATCTCGGGCCATCGGCAACCGCCCGGTCAGCTGTCACGCAGCCAAGCGTTGTCTCGCTCCATTATGGAGGTGAGACATGTCCTGCGGAAGCTTTTCGATCCGCCTGACCAGTTGGCGGATTTATCCATGACGCTTTTCTCGAGCAAAACTCCGCCGGATATTCTTTGTCTGTATGGCGCGCGGGCGCTTCGCGGATTCGGCGATGGCTTTGCGATCATCATTCTACCGGTCTACCTTTCAGCAATCGGCTTCTCACCGCAGCAGATTGGAATCGTCGCGAGCGCCTCGCTGCTTGGAACGGCGGCGGTGACATTGATTGTCGGGTTCATCGCCCCGCGTTACCAACTGAGAAGCCTTTTTCTCGCCGGTGCCGGATTGATCGCTTTGACGGGCCTCATATTTCCGGCAACGGAGACCATCGCGCCTGTTCTACTCGTCGCCTTCATCGGAAGCATCAATCCATCGGGAGGCGATCTGGGCATGCTGGTTCCCCTCGAGCATGCGCTGTTGACAAAGGAGACCACCGACCGGGACCGCACCGGCGTTTTTGCCCGATACAGCCTGATAGGCTCGCTAACCGCCGCCATCGGATCGCTGGCAGCGGCGTTACCGGAGATACTCGCTTCCAACGGTTGGCCGAAGCTCGGCGCCATCAAGCTGATGTTCTACGGATATGCCGCACTGGGACTGCTGGCGGCATTTCTTTACCGGCATCTGCCGCGCGACCACACCCGTACGGCAGACGTTCCGGAGGCTGCGCTCGGCCCATCCCGAAACATCGTCTACAGGCTTGCGGCCCTGTTCAGTCTGGACGCCTTTGCCGGCGGCTTCGTCGTGCAGTCGCTGTTGGCGCTCTGGCTGTTCCAACGATTCAACCTGTCGCTGGAAGCGGCGAGCCTATATTTCTTCTGCTCAAGCCTGTTGGGCGCAATTTCATTTCCGGTTGCTGCCTGGCTTGCCAGGCGCATCGGCCTCATCAACACCATGGTGTTCACGCACATCCCATCCAGCCTCTGCCTGATCGCCGCAGCCTTTTCTTCAAGCTTGGCCGTGGTGCTGTCACTGCTGCTGGTTCGCTCGGCGCTATCGCAGATGGACGTTCCCACGCGGTCGTCCTACGTGATGGCTGTGGTGACACCGGCCGAACGTACGGCGGCCGCGAGCGTGACCGCCGTGCCGCGCAGCCTGGCATCGTCGATCAGCCCCGCCATGGCAGGGTTCATGTTGGCCGGACCATTTTCCGGCGTACCGCTCGTGGTGTGCGGATGCCTGAAAATTGGCTACGACCTGACGCTGCTCAGGATGTTCCGGCACACCAAACCACCGGAAGAGAGCCGGTAACGAGCGACCGCTTGATCTTACGCCGCCAGCGTGTTCTCGACCAGCTTGATCCAGTAGGACGTGCCGAAGACGATCGCCTCGTCGTTGAAATTGTAGGCGGGATGATGCAGCCCGGCACTGTCGCCATTGCCGCAGAAAATAAACGCCCCCGGCCGCTGTTCCAGCATATAGGCGAAATCCTCGGCGCCCATCAGCGGCGGCATCTCCTGAACGTTGGCGTCGCCGGCAACTTCCTTCGCCACCTGTGTCGCGACATCGGTCTGCGAGGCATGGTTGACCACCACCGGATAACCGCGCTCGTATTCCAGATCGATCTTCGCGCCCGTTATCTGCGCCACGCCTGCGACGACCTCGCGCACCCGCCTCTCGACGAGTTCCCTCACTTCCGCTGTCAGCGTACGCACGGTGCCCTTGAGTTCCGCGGTTTGCGGGATCACGTTGCGGGCGTTGCCCGCGTGGAATTCGCACATCGAAATGACAGCCGATTCCAGGGGATCGATGGTGCGCGACACGATGGACTGCAAGGCCGTGATCAGCTGCGCGCCGACCAGAACGGAATCGATGCATTTGTGCGGGCGCGCCGCATGCCCACCCAGCCCTTCGATCTGGACATTGATGGAGTCAGTCGCGGCCATGATTGGGCCCGGCCGGATCGCGAAGGAGCCGACCGGAATTCCCGGACCGTTATGCATGCCGTAGACTTGGTCGATGGCGAAGCGGTCCATCAGCCCGTCCCTGATCATCGCGGCAGCGCCGGCGCCGCCCTCTTCCGCCGGCTGAAAGATCACAACCGCATTGCCCGCGAAATTCCTAGTCTCCGCAAGATAACGGGCCGCGCCGAGCAGCATCGCGGTATGCCCGTCGTGGCCGCAGGCGTGCATCTTGCCTGGCGTCTTGGAAGCGTAAGCGAGATTGGTCTCTTCCTCGATCGGCAGCGCATCCATATCGGCGCGCAGCCCGATCACCTTGATATCGCCGTTGCCGGCAGGCTTGCGACCCTTGATGACGCCGACGACGCCGGTGCGGCCCAGACCGGTAGCGACTTCGTCGCAGCCGAATTCCCGCAACCGGTCCGCCACGAATGCCGCAGTGCGGTGCACGTCGTACAGCAATTCGGGATGTTGATGGATATCCCGGCGCCAGGCTTGGATATCGGGTTGCAGATCGGCGACGCGATTGACGATGGGCATGGGATTTTCGGTCCGGGTTCGAGTGTTTTGCCCTGTCTAGCACGCACCCGCGATCCGCCCAACACTCCTCCGGCGCTGTACAGCTGTAGGCAACGACGCTATGGCCTTTGATGGGCTAGGACGGGCGGCGCGGTGATGCCTTATGAAGCGGCTTGAAGGTGATTTCGACTATATCGTCATAGGCGCGGGCACCGCCGGCTGCATCGTCGCCAATCGGCTGTCGGCCAATCCCGCCAACCGCGTGCTGATCCTGGAAGCCGGCGGCAACGACAACTGGATCTGGTTTCATATCCCGGTCGGCTATCTGTTCGCGATCGGCAATCCGCGTTCGGACTGGATGTTCAGGACCGAGCCGGAAGCCGGCCTCAACGGCCGCTCGCTTGCCTATCCCCGCGGCAAGGTGATCGGCGGCTCATCCGCCATCAACGCCATGATCTCGATGCGCGGACAAGCCGCCGATTACGACCACTGGCGTCAGCTCGGCCTCTCGGGTTGGGGCTGGGATGACGTAAAGCCCGCGTTCCGGCGGCTAGAGGATCATTTTCTCGGCGAAAGTGAGCATCATGGCACAGGCGGCGGCTGGCGGATCGAAGCGCCGCGGCTGTCCTGGGCAATTCTGGACACGGTCGGCAAGGCGGCGGAAGAAATGGGTATCCCCAAGATTCCGGATTTCAACACCGGCGACAATGAGGGTGTCGGCTATTTCCACGTGAACCAGAAGCGCGGCCGCCGCTGGTCTGCAGCGCGAGGGTTCCTGAAGCCGGCGCTGAAGCGTCCTAATCTCCGTCTCGAAAGGGACGTGCTGGTCGATCGCCTGATCATCGAGGACGGCCGCGCCGCTGGAGTGCGTTTCACTGGAGGCAGCGAAGTCGTCGAGGCCCGCGCCAGGGGCGAAGTGATCCTGTGCGCCGGCTCGATTGGATCAACGCAGGTGCTGCATCGCTCCGGCATCGGACCGGCCGAGTGGCTGGCGCCGCTTGGGATCGATCCAGTGCTCGACCGGCAAGGCATCGGGCGCAACCTGCAGGATCATCTGCAGCAGCGCGCGATCTATAAGGTCACAGGCGTTCGCACACTCAACGAGACCTACTATTCGCTGCTCAGGCGCGGTCTGATGGGGCTCGATTATGCGTTCCGCCGGCGTGGGCCGTTGACCATGGCGCCATCGCAGCTCGGCATTTTCACGCGCTCGGATCCACACCGCGAGCGTGCCAACATCCAGTTTCACGTGCAGCCGCTGTCGCTCGACAAGTTCGGCGATCCCTTGCACCGCTTCCCCGCGATCACGGTGAGCGCCTGCAATCTGCAACCGACCTCGCGCGGCACGGTCCGGATTCGCTCGGCGCAGGCCGCCGAGGTGCCTGCGATCGCGCCGAACTATCTATCGACCGGCGAGGACCGCCAGGTCGCCGCCGATGCCATCCGCGCCACGCGGAGGCTGATGAAGCAGCCAGCGCTTGCGCCCTATCACCCAGAGGAGTTTTTGCCCGGTCCATCGGTCGGAGACGACGATGCATCCCTGGCAAAGGCCGCCGGCGATATCGGCACTACGATTTTCCACCCCGTCGGCACGGCCAAGATGGGCACGGCCAACGATCCGATGGCGGTCGTCGATGAACGCTTGCGTCTTTATGGCGTTGCCGGACTTCGCGTGCTCGACGCCTCGGTGATGCCGACGATCACCTCGGGCAATACCAATACGCCGACCGCGATGATCGCCGAAAAGGGCGCCGCCATGATTTCAGAGGATTCGCGATAACACGGCCAAAAAAGCCGACATGATGATGCTCGGCATGGCTGGCGTGCGCGTGGTGGCACGCCCCTCCCGCTTAACACGTTAGAGCGCGATAGTTGGACCAACGAATTCGTGTGTCCGGTTACGCCGATTTGCGCACGGCGTTGTCGACCAGCGTCTTGCCTAATGACCAGATCGCGCCGGGAACCTTGTGACTGGAGGCGATCACTGAATCGAACGCCGTCTCGATCCAGTTGCAATCCTCCTCGGTAATGGTCAGCGGCGGCAACAGCTTGATAGTGTGGCTGCCGTGACCGGAGACTTGCGTGAGGATCTTGTGATCCTTGAACAGCGGCACCGTAATGAGCTGGCAGAACAGGCCCTTGTTGGCAGTTTCGAGAACGTTCCACGACGCCTTCAGCCGCAACGACTTCGGTGGACCGAACTCGACGCCGATCATCAGTCCCTTGCCGCGAACCTCCTTCAGCAATTCATAGCCGGGAACCATCCGGGTCAGCGCAAGCCGAAGTTCGGCGCCGCGCTTGGCAGCCGCCTCGATCAGTTTTTCGGAATCGAGCACCTCAAGCGTTGCAATACCGGCCGCCATGGCAAGATCGTTTTTCGCAAACGTCGATCCATGCACAACCGCACGATCCATTTGATTGAAGATCTTGTCGAAGATGCTTTTGCGGGTGAGCAGCGCGCCGACCGGAACATGGCCGCCTGACAGCGCCTTGGCGAGCAGCACCATGTCAGGTTCGACGTTCCAGTGCTCGACCGCGAGGAACCGCCCGGTTCGTCCTACTCCGGTCTGGATTTCGTCGGCAACCATCAAGGTGCCGTACTTACGGCAGAGCGCTGCTGCGCCCGGCAAAAATTCGTCCGTGGGCAGGTTGACGCCTTTGCCCTGGATCGGTTCGACAATAAAAGCGGCGACCTGGCGCGACGACAGCGCCTGCTCCAGCGCGGCGAGATCGTTGAAAGGAATCGATGTGCATCCGGGCAGCAGCGGTTCGAAACCGCCGCGGAAGTTGGGGTCGTCGGTGAGTGAAAGCGCGCCATAGGACAATCCATGGAAGGCATGGGCGCAGTACACGATGCCCGGCCTGCCGGTAGCGCCGCGTGCGAATTTGATCGCAGCTTCGACACATTCTGCCCCGGAATTCGCAAAGAAGACCTTGTCCAGATAAGGCACGTAATCCAGCAGACGTTCCGCCAACACGCCCGCGAGCGTGGAAACGTCGAGCTGCACGAGATTGGGCAGGTCGCTATCGAGGACGCTCTTCAACGCCTTGCGCAGCGCCGGATGGTTCCGGCCAATCGCAAAAACGCCAAAACCGCTCAGTAAATCGAGATAGCGCACGCCGTCGCGATCGAACAGGTACTGGCCTTGACCCTTCTGAAAACCGACATCGTAACCGATTGTTTTGAGGACCCGTACAAGCTGCTCATTCAAGTGGCGCGCATGCATGGAACTGCGCTGCGCCTGGCGGTCCACAAACATCTCGGAAACGTCTAGATTCGAATATAGCATCAGCTACATACTTCGGTTGTTAGCCATTTCGTCAACTGAAAACGCTCAATGCGGCGTTTTGCCCTCGCTCGGATCATCTACTTAAGCACAGGTTTAAACCATGTTGCACTGCCCACGAAACATCATCCGCAAAGTAGTATATTCCGGAATATTTTTCGCGACAGCCCTTGCACCGGCCTTGGCGGTGGATCCGACAGGCGACTGGAGGGTGGCGGACGGCGTCGCCAACATACGAGTTGCAGAATGCAATGGAAGTATGTGGGGCGCGGTTGCATGGGAGAAAATGCCGGGCGGCCGCGACAAGAACAATCCCGATGTCTCAAAACAAAACAGGCCGACCTTGGGAATGCCGATCCTGATCGACATGAAGAAGAAGACTGGCGTCGATCAGTGGGAGGGCCAAGTCTATAACGCCAAGGACGGACAATTCTACAGTTCGACGATTAAACCCGCCGGTCCCGACCAACTTGAGATCCAAGGCTGCGTATTGGGCTTTCTCTGCGGCGGCGAAACCTGGACCCGCGTCGCGGGCCCGATTCCCTCTAGCCCTGCCAACAGCATGGCCAAGGGCGCGCCGAGGACTACGGGTGCGCTACCCAAGACCGCGGCGCCGACAACGACAGCCACCGCGCCGAAGGCTACCGGCTCCATCAACACGGCTTCCAAAGCGCCCGGTCAAAAACTGGCGACGGCCGCGCAGCCAGCCGATCCGGTCGGCGATATCTGTCTACTCCCTGATATCGCGCGGTTTACCCATTAACGCTGGCTGGAACAACAGCACCGCGGCGAGTGTAGTCACGAGCGACAGCGCCAAAAGCTTGCCCATGCTCGCGGTTCCCGGATGACTCGATAGCCACAGGCTTCCGAACGCCGTGGCTGTCGTCATCGCGCTGAAAAATATTGCCCGCGTCAGACTTGTCTGCAGCAGATTCGTTCTACCCGACCGCCAAGCCGTGACGTAGTAGATCTTGAATGCGACGCCGATGCCGAGCATCAGCGGCAGCGCAACGATGTTGGCGAAGTTGAGGGGCGACCCGATCAGCACGCAGATTTCCATGGTCACAGCGCCCGCCACCAACAGCGGCACCAGCGTCAGCAGTACGTCGGTTATTCGCCGTAACGTGAGCCAGAGCAGCAGGCTGATCACGACGAGCGCCCAGATGCCTGCATGGATGAACGCTTTGACGACCGTGTCGCCGGATTTGAGAATTGATACCGGTCCCCCGATGGCGTTCGGCTCGGCGGCCAGAACGGCGCTGGCAAACTTGCGCAGCGTGTCGTTGTCGTTGGGATCGCCGCGCGGCAGTGCCTCGACACGCTGCAGGCCGTCCTTGGTCTTCCACGAATTCACGAGATCGGACGGCAGCGTCTTCAGGCTGATCGGCTGCGCTTGCATAGATTTCCTGACCTGGTCGAGCACCAACTTCAACGGCCTGACGAAAATGGCTTGCGTCTTGTCACGCGTGGCTTGATTGGACTCGGCGAGCTTCGATAGCGCGTCGGCGAGCCGCCGCGATGCCACACCGCCCGGCCCCTTCGCGTCCCCGGCGGCCTTGCGCAAGCTCTCCGCCGAGCCCTTCAAGGCCTCGACATTCTCCGCGTCGGATGGCGCGGGATCAATGGACTCCGGGTTGAGCGCCGGATTGAGGACCTTGGCTCCTTGCGCGATCAGCTTCAATTTTGCCGGCTGGTCTTCGGGCACAAAACTTTCCAGCCACCTGACGCTGAGGACTTCCGGCAACTTATCCAGCCGTTCCGCAATCTTTCTCGCGTCGGCATCCGCGTTCGTCATCACGTTGATGGCATTGGCGCCGGTGTTCGGATCCTTCCTTAAATCGAGAAAGGTTGCGATCGACTCGACGTTAGGGTTCCGCAAGTTGATCGGGTTGAAGTCGAACCTCAGGAAATAAAGCAGCGGCAGGCCGGCGATTGCGACCAAAAGCGTGCCGACGATAATCGCCACGCGATGCTTTTCGAGGAAATGATCGACCGGCGCCAGGAACGCATAGCCGACGGGCTCCTTTTCCCCGGGAGGATTGAGCAACTTCAGCAAGGCCGGCAGCACGGTGATGCTCGTCGTAAACGCGACAAGCATGCCCACACCGGCGATCTCGCCGAGTTCCGAAATGCCCTTGTAGTCGGTCGGCAGAAAACAGAGGAATCCAGCCGCAGTGGCCATCGCGGCCAGCGAAAGCGGAACCGCCGAGCGTTCGGCCGCCTTCTCCAGCGCGGCCCGCAGGTCGTCGCTCTTGAAGCGCTCCGACCGGTAACGGACGCTGTACTGAATGCCGAAATCCACGCCCAATCCAACGAACAGCACGGCAAACGCGACCGAAAGCAGGTTCAGCGAACCCACCATCATCAGTCCCATCGCCGTGGTGATGGAAAGGCCGACAAAAAGGTTCAGGAACACGGCGAAGATGATCTTCGACGAATGCAGCGCCATCCAGAGAATGACGAGCACGACGAGAATGGTGCCGATTCCGTTTACGATGGCGCCGTCCTGAACGGTAGCATATTCTTCGTTGGCGATCGGCACCGGCCCGGTCAACCTGACCCGTGCGCCGTATTCGCCTGCGAGATTGAGATCGCGGGCCGCCTGCCTGATGGCATCGGTCGCATCCTTGCCCGGCTCCAGGGCATTGTAGTCAAGGATCGGCTTGAACTCGATGAAGGCGCGTCGGTCGGAGTCGGTCAAGGGCTTGTCGCTGACGAGTTCGCGCCAGGAGAACGTCCCGGAACCGGTGTTCAGCACGTTCTCGACCGTCTGGGCGATCAGGTTGAAGGGCCGCTCAGTACTGTCGAGCTTGAATTGCCCGCGTTTGATGCCGGCGAGCCCGGTTTCCAGCGCGCCGGTCAGTCCCCGTATACTGGGATCGCCGGCCATGATTTCGATCAGCGGTGCGGCGGACTCGAACTGGCCGGTCAGCCGGCCGACTTCCGCCACGGGAAGGAACAACAATCCGTTTTTTTCGAAAAATTCCCCGGCACCGAGGGGCTGGACCGATTCGAAATGCTTGGTGTCGCCAGACAACTTCTGTTCGAGCGCAGTGCGCGCTGCGCCGGTGAGTTCCGGCGTCGGAGCGTCCACCACGGCCAGGATCGTTTTCTCCCGATCGAACGCCTGTTCAAACTGGTTGTCGCGCAGCCGCCAATCCAGTTTCAGCGAAATCAGCGTGTTGATGTCGGTGTTGATCTTGAAGTGCCGGGCTGTGTAGAAGCCCGCCGCTATCGCAAGGATGAGTGCGACCGGGACAATGAGAAGGGCAAACCGCGTGCAAGCCTTAACAATCGATACAACAATACTTGTCAGCACAGTTTTTCTTTCTAGCGTTAACAGCTTGCTTGGAACGTCCGCTATTTACCGGAGTTCCACGAGCCGATCTAATGGTGGTTTGGATGCTTTTTCTTCACGGGGACGGACAAGCAGTGCAAACATGGCGAAACCGCGCTGGCGGGCTGATATAGTCGGGATTGGCATGGGGTAAGTGACCGAACAAGTGGGGGTTCAAAGGTTTTATTTGCCGTGATTTGCAGAATATTGGGCGCAATTCGCCGAATACTGTATTATGTTACCGGTGCTGCCCGCACTCCTACCTGATCCTTTGGCAATCCGCCTTTTCTAGGGGATCGTTTTTTGACACAAAGCCTGCGCCTCGATGCTTGGGAGAGGCGACGGGCCCGGAAACGAGTGGTGCGGATATTGCAGATGTCCGGCTACACGGAGATGCATAAATGGATTTGGTGCAACTTGCGTAACGGGCGTCCCATGGAAGTGTATCTTGCGCAACCCCGCGGATTTTGTGCGGGAGTCGTGCGTGCCATCGAGATCGTCGAGCGCGCACTCAAGAAGTATGGTCCGCCGGTCTATGTCCGTCATGAGATCGTCCACAATAAATACGTGGTCGAAAGCCTGAAGAACAAGGGCGCAATCTTCGTTGAGGATTTGTCGGAAGTGCCGCCGCACGCCGTCACCGTATTCAGCGCCCATGGTGTGGCGAGGAGCGTGGAGGAGGAAGCTGCGGCGCGCGGGCTGCCGGTCCTCAATGCCACCTGCCCTCTGGTGACCAAGGTCCACAACCAGGGCAAGCGCTACATGTCGAAAGGCCGGGCGCTGATCCTGATCGGTCATGCCGGGCACCCCGAGGTCGAGGGAACCATGGGTCAGGTTCCCGGCCCCGTGCTGCTGGTCCAGAACGTCGATGACTTGGCGGCTTTGACGCTGCCCGCGGACACGCCGGTGGCCTATATCACCCAAACTACGCTCAGCGTGGACGACACCAAGGACATTATTGCCGCCCTTCAGCAGCGTTTTACGGATATTCAAGGCCCGGACATCCGGGATATCTGCTATGCGACACAGAACCGTCAATCTGCGGTAAGAGACCTTAGCAAGCTCGTGGACGTCATCTTGGTAGTGGGGGCTACCAATAGTTCCAACTCAAACAGGCTTCGCGAAATCGGCACCGAAGCCGGCGTAGCGAGTTACCTCATTGCCGATGGCAGCGAGCTGAACCCGGATTGGCTGAAGGACGCCATGGCCGTTGGCATCACCGCCGGCGCCTCGGCACCCGAAGTTCTCGTCGATGACGTGATCGAGGCCTTGAGAAGTATCGGGCCGGTTGCAGTGTCCGTGCTGCCAGGCCGGGAAGAAAATATCGAATTCCGGCTTCCGGTCGAACTAGCGGCGGGCTGATCCACTTCTTCTAATAAGTCCAGAAAGAAAACCTGCAATGGCAATACCGTTCTTCAAGGAAATGCGTATCGGCGGCTATCTTATGAAGCAGAAGCTGCTGGGCCGAAAGCGCTATCCGCTGGTGCTGATGCTCGAACCGCTGTTTCGCTGCAACCTCGCATGCGCCGGCTGTGGCAAGATCGATTATCCCGACGCGATCCTCAACCGCCGCATGTCGGCGCAGGAATGCTGGGACGCCGCCGATGAATGCGGCGCGCCGATGGTGGCGATTCCGGGTGGCGAGCCGCTGATCCATAAGGAAATCGGCGAGATCGTGCGCGGTCTGGTGGCGCGCAAGAAATTCGTGTCTTTGTGTACCAACGCGCTGCTGCTGGAAAAGAAGCTCGACCTGTTCGAACCCTCGCCATATCTGTTTTTCTCGGTGCATCTCGACGGTTTGAAAGAGCACCACGACAAGGCGGTTTCGCAGAAGGGCGTGTTCGATCGCGCTGTCTCGGCGATCAAGGCCGCCAAGGCGAGGGGTTTCGCGGTCAACGTCAACGCCACCATCTTCGACGGACATGCGGCGGAGGACATTGCCAAGTTCCTCGACTTCACGACGGAACTTGGTGTCGGCGTCTCAATGTCGCCGGGCTATGCCTATGAGCGCGCGCCCGACCAGGAGCACTTCCTCAACCGCACCAAGACGAAAAAGCTGTTCCGTGACGTGTTTGCGCTCGGCAAGGGCAAGAAGTGGAATTTCATGCATTCCGGCCTGTTCCTGGATTTCCTTGCTGGCAACCAGGATTACGAATGCACGCCGTGGGGCATGCCGGCACGCAACATTTTCGGCTGGCAGAAGCCCTGTTATCTGCTCGGCGAAGGCTACACCAAGACCTTCAAGGAGTTGATGGAGACGACGGACTGGGAGACCTACGGCACGGGCAAGTACGAGAAGTGCGCGGACTGCATGGCGCATTGCGGCTATGAGCCAACCGCGGCGAACGCAGCCCTGAGTAATCCGCTGAAGGCGATGTGGGTGGCGCTGCGCGGCGTGCGGACCACGGGTCCGATGGCGCCCGAGATCAAGCTCGATAATCAGCGCCCTGCGCAGTACATCTTCTCTTCGGAGGTGCAGAAGCGCCTGTCAGAGATCCGCCGGGACGAGGCCCTCGCCGCCGAGCAGAAAGCCTCGACAGCCGCGTAGGCTGCGCAGCGCGCGATTGAAGTCGATCCCTGTCGAAACCAGTGCGCGCAGCGTCAATGGATTGCGCGCGACGCCGCGCAGGACCTTGCGCAGATCGATGTCGCCGTTCGGCTTGATCGCAGCCATCGCCAGCGCCGGCAGAGCGCGGCCGGCGGGGTCGCTGATGACGCGCAGAGCGGCGAACGGAAGGCCGGCCTCAGCCGCGTAGGCAGCTGCGATATGGCTCTCCATGTCGACGGCAGCCGCCCCTGTCTCTGAACGCAGCGCGGCCTTTAGGGCGCGGGCGGCGACCACCTGCTCGACGCCCGCGAGACCACCCCTGACAACGCGTCGGCGGCCCAACGCGACGCTGGCGATCATTTCTTCGTTCAGCGCCAAGCCGGCCAGCCAGCGGGTGTCTCCGGCCAGTACTTCGGTCGCCACCACGACGTCGCCTGATTTCAATGTGGGATCCAGTCCACCGGCGACGCCGAAGCTGATCACGCCTCTGATCGTCGATGGGTCAAAGACCGTCAGCAGTGCGCGCAATTGCTGCGGATCGCTACTGCTGCAGACGACGGTCATGCCGGGCCCAGCCGCGATGCGGGCCTCTTGCACCAGACCAGTCACGATTAATACTGGCCGCGGGTCAATTGTATTGACCGCAGACACGTCGTCCCCCGCCCCCAAATTCACATTCCGACCCCTACCAGCCTGCTATTCGTGTTCCTTAGATTCCGGTACCGCGCCAACGCCCAAAGCGGAAAGAACTTCGGATACCCATGATAGCGCAGATAAAACACCCGAGGAAAGCCTGTTGCCGTGTAGCGCTGCTCGTCCCAGAGACCTTTTTGGGTCTGTGTGGCTATTAGGTACTCCACGCCACGGGCGACCGCGGGATGCCCGACCTCGCCCGCGGCCATCAGTCCAAGCAAAGCCCATGCCGTTTGCGAGGCGGTCGTAGGGGCACCCTCGAACCCCTTATAGTCGAGTCGGTAACTGGTGGCATCCTCGCCCCAGCCGCCGTCCTTGTTCTGGATCGACACCAGCCAGTCCACGGCCTTGCAAATCGCGGGGTCCTGGTGGCCAACGCCGGCGGCATTGAGCGCGCACAGTACCGACCAGGTGCCGTAAATGTAGTTCAGCCCCCAACGGCCATACCACGATCCCTCCGCAAGCTGGGTCCGGCGCAGAAATGCGACCCCGGCCGCAACCGCCTTGTTGTTTTGAACGGTCTCACCGAGTTGAGCCAGCATCGAGACGCAGCGGGCGGTGACGTCCTCGGTCGGCGGATCGAGCATCGCACCGTGATCGGAGAACGGAATGTTGTTGAGATAATATTCGAGATTGTTGACGTCGAAGGCGGCCCAGCCGCCGTCGCGGCTTTGCATGCCCTCAATCCATTCGCGGCCGCGCGCGATCGCGGAATCGTATTCGTGGCTTTGGCTGGCGCGCCGCGTGCGATCCATCGCCATCACCACGACTGCGGTGTCGTCGAGGTCGGGATAATAGGCGTTATTGTATTGGAAGGCCCAACCGCCTGGGCGAACTCCTGGCCGCTTCACCGCCCAGTCGCCCTTGACGTCCAGCACCTGCTTCGGCAGCAGCCAGTCCAAACCCTGCTTGGCCGGCGGCAATGCCTCCTTGCCGCCGGCTTCGATCAGGGCATGACAGGTCAGCGACGTATCCCACACCGGCGAAACGCAAGGCTGGCAATAGGCCTCGTGCTCGCCGATCACCAGAAGCCTATCGAGCGCCCTTCGCGTGACGGCGCGCGGCGGATAATCGGCGGGTTTGCCGAGCACCTCGTACATCATCACGGTGTTGGATATCGGCGGATAGATCGCACCGAGGCCATCTTCGCCGTTCAACCGTTCTTCGATGAAGGCGACAGCGCCATCGATCGCACGGGCACGCAGTTTTTTCGGAAACAGCGGCTCGATCGCCCGCAACACGCTGTCCAGTCCGCGGAACAGGAGAAACCAGCCCCAGCTTTGATGCGGGGCCTTTGCCGTCATTCCGATTGAATGCGGTTCCTGCAGGAACAGCTCATCGATGCCGACGCCGCTGACATTTTTCGCCCGCGGTTTCAAGGCCGCCAAAACCATCAGCGGCACCATCGTGGTACGCGCCCAATAGGAAATCTTGTTGATATGAAACGGCGACCACATCGGCAATAACATGATCTCGACCGGCAACACCGGCACGCTCCGCCATGTCAGCACCCCGAACATCGCCAGCATGAACCGCGTGAAAACGTTGCTGTGGATGGCGCCGCCGCGCGACCGGATTGCTTCGCGGGCGCGCACCATGTGCGGCGCATCCGCGGAATCGCCGATCATCTTCAGCGCGAAATAGGACTTCACGCTGGCGCTCATGTCGAAATCGCCCTCGTGCACCAGTGGCCAGCCGCCGTGGGCGCCCTGAACCCGGCGCAGGTAGTTTGCGATCTTGGCTTCCAGCGCAGTGTCGACGGACTCGCCGAGGTAGTGGCGAAGCAGCACATATTCGGCGGGAATGGTGCAATCGCCTTCCAGTTCGAACACCCAGTGTCCATCCGGTTGCAGGTAGCCAAGCA